>DASWGF010000266.1:0-18841 GCA_036393875.1 Candidatus Dormiibacterota bacterium | reverse complement strand
CAGGGTCCCATGACCGAATCCAGTGCTGTATTGAGAACCGCTCCACCCTCCGCATCGAGCCACCCGTCGATCCGGTAGACGCCATCGAACGTCTGGCTGAGGTGAAGGTAGCGACGGCTCTTCGCCTTGTTGGCGTCGCTGAGGACGCCGTCGGCGTCGAGGCAGTGCTTCAGATTCCAGATCGCTCGCTGCAACCGCCAGGGACAGACCTCCTTGGACACATCGACCAGGATGGTCTCGGCCTGGGCTTCGAATTTGTCGCCGAGCTGGGTTGCGGTTTCCGCGATCAGGGTCGCGTGTCGGTAGCTAATGTCGCCGTCCGCGAGGGCCTGCTCCGTCTTCGGTAGAGCCGGCATCTTCCGGGAGATCGCGACCCGCTCCGAGGCTGTTGTCGCCGTCAGGTTCAACCGCCAGCGCAGCCACGCCCGCGCGCTCAGGGCGCCGCAATGGGCGTAGCCCTGGCCGCTGTCGAAGCGGCGGAGCCGGCGCAGTCCTTCGGCCTGGACGCGATTGCCGATCCGCTGCAGGGCGATCTGGTCGTCGCCCGTCGCCTCCGCCGGCACCGCGTTGAGGTCCTCGCCGGCGAGGTCATCGAGTATCGAATTGATCTGTTGGAAGGCCTCTTGTGAGGTCCAACTTCCCCTTGCCCCACCTTCAGAACACATGTTTGTAGTGTAACGAAAATATGTTCGGTGTCAAGCGTTGGCAAGTAAATTTGGCTCACTGCACCACATAGCAAGCCAACCCTGCCTCCGGACCCGCCCCCACTCCCCTTTCCCAGTCTTTTGGTTAGTGCGACTCCCCACCCGGCGTGCTCGCTGCGCGAGCAGGCCGACCTCCCCACGTGGTGGGGAGGCGAGTAAGCGCAACGCTCACTCAGCCTCCAAGAGCCCCCAACTCCTTCTTCCTAGTCCTTTCTGGACTCGTATCTCCCCACCCGGCGAGCTCGCTGCGCGAGCTGGCCGACCTCCCCACTGCGTGGGGAGGCGAGTTTTGGCCTGCCCCCCACTCCCTCTTCCCAGTCTCTTTGTCGTTAAGCGGCCGACGCCTCGACCGGCGGCGCCACCGGTTCCGCCTGGCGACCCTTCGCGGCGGGCAGCGTGAGGTGCATGTGGAGGTTGCCCGAGCCGTCGATGTCAGCCCAGAGCCGGCCGGCCATCGCACTCGCCAGCTCACGCGAGATTGCGAGCCCGAGCCCGACGCCGCCGGCAGCCGCCGAGCGTGACGGATCCGCGCGGTAGAACCGCTCGAACATGCGGTCCGGATCGGGAGCGTGCGGGCCGGCGGGATTGGAGACGATCGCCTCGACCGAGCTACCCGCCAGCCGCGCGCTCGCGGTGACCGTGGACTCCGCCGGCGCGTACTTGACGGCGTTGTCGAGAAGGTTGTCGAGGATCTGGTGCAAGCGCTCGGGGTCGGCGGCCACCGGCGGAAGGTCAGCGGGCACGTCGAGCTCGAGCTGGAGCAGGCGCGCGTCGGCGCGCGGCCGCACGATCTCCAGCCCCTGCTCGAGTTGGCCGCCCAGATCGACCGCTGTGATGTGGAAAGAGATCGACCCGGCTTCCACCCGGGCGAGATCGAGAAGCTCCTGGGCCATGCGCAACACCCGCTCCGACTCCTCGTGGACGACGGTCGCCGCCCGCGCGCGCTCCTTCTCGGTCTTGATGCTCCCGTCGACCAGCGCCTGGCTGAATCCGATGAGGCTCGTCAACGGCGTCTTGAGCTCGTGCGAGACGTTGGCCAGGAAATCGCGCTGGACCCTGCGCGCACGCTCCACCGCTTCCGCCATGCGGTCGAAAGCGGATCCCAGCTTCCCAATCTCGTCGGTCCCGTGTATGCCCACGCGTCGCGAGTAGCGGCCGGCCGCAATGTCCTCGGCGGCCGCAGCCAGCTTGCCGAGCGGCCTGGTCAGCGAGCGGCTCACGAGCAGCACCAGAAGAATCGCCAGCAACAGCGCCGCGCCGCCCGCCAGGAGCAGGCGGGGCACGAGGTCGCTTGCCGCGGCCGCCGCGAAGGCCCCCTGGGGCAGACCGAGGACGACGTATGCAGCCCCCAGTGGATCTCGCGAGGCCGTGATCGTAGTCGCGGCGACGAGGTAGGTCTGACCCCCCAGGTTGGTCCGCGCCTCGGCGACCCCGGTGACCCGTCTTGAAGGCGTCACGGAGATGGCCTGGCCGACCGTGTCCACGCTGCCGCTGTCGAAGACGACGCGGGCCTGCTTGTTGAGAAGCAAAAGTCGGCTGTTGCCCAGCTGCGATGCGAGCAGGCTCAAACGCGCCTGGTAGTCGATCGGATCATCCAAGCGACACGTGTTCAAACCTGGATTCGTCACCGCTCCGGCGCGGAGCAGGCATTCCTGGTGCAGGATCAGCGGGCGGGCGGTGACGATCGCCCGGTCGAGCTGGTCCTGCGCCGATTGCAGCTCGAGGTCGCGCACCAGCACCCACGTCAACGCCCCGCTCAAGAGCAGGCTCACGGCCACGATGCCGGCGGCGGCGGCGAGCAGACGGAGACGGAGGCTCAGCTCGCCGCCAGCTCCAGCCGGTAGCCGACGCCCCATACCGTCTGGATGCTCGGGTCGGAGATCCTCGCGGCGGCCAGCTTCTCGCGTACCTGCTGGACGTGGACGTCCACGGTCCGTGTGTACCCGGGAAAGTCGTAGCCCCACACGAGGTCGAGCAGCTCGCTGCGCTGGAACACTCGGCCGGGATGCCGCGCCAGCAGCGCGAGCAGGTCGAACTCCTTCGGTCGGAGCTGGACCCGTGAGGCGCCCTGGCGGACCTCGTGGCGCTCGAGGTCGACCTCGAGCTTGCCCGCCCTGATCAGCTTGGGCTGGTCCGGTTCGAGCCGCGCCCTGCGCAGCAGCGCTTTGGCGCGGGCCACGAGCTCCTGCGGATGAAACGGTTTGGTCAGATAATCGTCGGCGCCCACCTCGAGTCCGACGACCTTGTCCGTGACCTCGTCCCGGGCGGTGAGCATGATGATCGGCACCTGGCTCTGCTTGCGGATCTCCTTGCAGATGGTGAGGCCGTCAGTGCCCGGCAGCATGACGTCGAGGATCACGAGGTCCGGCTTGGTCTGCGCAAAGCGCGTGAGGGCCTGCGTCCCATCGCCCACCCCTTCCACGTCGTACCCCTCGCGCGACAGGTAGAGACGGGCGAGCTCGACGATGTGCGCCTCGTCGTCGACGACAAGCACCTTGAAGCTCAAACCGGCCATACCATCAATACATCACCATCCCGTCATCCGGATGTCGGCCTGACGTGATGGAAATGTAAACGAGCTAGGTATGGGCTTTGGTTCCGGCCTTGGCCCTGGCCTCCCCACTTGTGGGGAGGTCAGCCCGCGCGCTTTTCGCGCGCCGGCTGGGTGGGGAGGTACGGCTGTCCTTACCCGCGCGCAGAACCAGCTTCAACGGGTTGCCCATGAGGCCGAACCGCTCCCGGATCGCCTTTTCCAGGTAGCGCCGGTAGGAAAAGTGAAGCAGGCCGACGTCGTTCACGAACATCACGACCGTCGGCGCCTCGGACGCCGCCTGCGTGGCATAACCGAGCCGCAGGCGGCGGCCCTTGTAACTCGGGGGTGGATGCTCCACGAAGGCCTGCCGGAGGACGCGGTTGAGGTCGTTGGGCGGGATCTTGATCCTGCGTTGGCCCACGACCTCCAGGGCCGACGGAATCACCGACCGGATGCCCTCCTTGGTTTTCGCGGATACGGTCACAATGGGCGCGAACGGCGCGAACTTGAAGCTCCTCAGGAGGGCGGTTCGCCAGTACGCCGCCTTGCGGTGGGCCGGCTCGACCAGGTCGATCTTGTTGACCACTATCACCAGGCCCTTCCCGGCTTCCAGCGCATAGCCGGCGACGTGCTGGTCCTGGGCCAGGACGCCCGCCGATGCATCGAGCACGAGGAGGACGGCGTCCGCCCGCTCCATCGCATGAATGCCGCGCAGCAGGCTGTACTGCTCCAGCCGGTCGCGGGCCGTCGACTTCCGGCGGATGCCTGCGGTGTCGACCAGGACCACGGGCACGCCGTCGTACAGGAGCTCGGTGTCGACCGGGTCGCGCGTGGTCCCAGGCAGCGGGCTCACGAGCGCACGCTCGTCACCGAGGAGTGCGTTCAACAGCGATGACTTGCCGACATTGGGCCGGCCCATGATCGCGAGCCGGTCTGCCTTGGTGTCGACCGCCGGCTCTTCGGCCGGCGCGGGCAGCTCTGCGACAACCCGATCCAGGAATTCGCCGATGCCGAGGCCGTGTTGGGCGGAGACGAGGCTGGGCTCGTCGAAACCGAGCTCCAGGATTTCGTGCGCGAAATGACGATTGTTGGGCGAGTCGGCCTTGTTCGCGGCGACCAGGACACGACGACCTGACCGGCGGAGCAGGCCCACGATCTCGCGATCGAGAGGCGTCAGCCCTTCGCGGACATCGAGCAGCAGCACGATGACGTCTGCCTGTTCGATCGCCACCTTCGTCTGCGCCTCGATGGCGGCGCGCGATTCGTCCTTGCCCCCGTCGAGGTCCAGGCCCGCAGTGTCGACGATCGAGAACTCGCGGCCCCGCCACTCGGCGATCCCGTAGAGCCGGTCGCGCGTCAGGCCCGACTGCGGGTCGACGATCGCCTTGCGCCAGCCGAGGACGCGGTTGAAAAGCGTCGACTTGCCGACGTTCGGGCGGCCCACGATGGCGACGATCGGCCTGGACATGGGTTCAATTAGGCCAGCTTTGGCCCGGTGGCGTTGCCGCCGGTTGTGGAGTACGGTTCTTTCCGTGGTCTTGAACCGGCTCTGGCATCGCTTGATCGACCCGGTGATCGGGCCGCGCCCATGCGCCATTTGCGGCTACGGGCACGCGCAGACGGGCTGGGCGGTCGATCCCATGGGCGGAGCTCACGGCCGCTGCACCCACTGCCTCGAGGCCACGATTTCGATGCCGAGGCCGAAACCAGAAACCCCGCGACCGTCCTAGCCGGCTCAGCTGACTTCGAGAGGCTCGGGGCGAAAAGGACCGCCGTCCTCTTCGGCGACGAACGCGTTGGCGTCGACCGGCTTGCCTTCCGCGATCGAAACGATCACGTACACATAGCCCGTCCACGCCCGCTCGGTGTCGAACCGAGACGCCTGGGCGGGATGGTCGGGATGGCTGTGGTAGTAGCCGAGGATGTCGAGGCCCCTGGAGTCCGCTTCGCGCTGGATGCGGATGTGGTCGCGCGGATCGATCTCGTACCGGTCGCGCGACCGCTCGACGATGATGTTCCGCGCCCGACGCACCTCCGTGACGAGGTGTTCGGCCTGCGTTCCGAGCATGATCCCGCAGATCTCGTCGGGATAGCCCTCGGCGCCGTGCCCCTCGATCGCCTCCATGGCGCTCTGGCGGATCTTCACCTGTTCCCGTAAAGACCGGTCGAGAGGTAGCGGTCGCCGGAGTCCGGGAAGACGGTCACCACCAGGCCCTCGCGGACGGTCTCGGCCAGCCGCCGCACGGCCCACAGCACGGCGCCGCTCGAATGCCCGACCAGGAGACCCTCGGTGCGGGCCAGGGTGCGCGCCAGGTCGTAGGCGGGCTCGGTCGGGCTGCCCCAGATCTCGTCCGCGACGCTCGGGTCCCAGATCTTCGGCACGATGGCGGTGGGCAGGTGCTTCAGCCCCTCCAGGCCGTGAAACGAGTCCTCTGGCTGGACCGCGATGGTGCGAATGGACGCGTCATGCTCCTTCAAACGTCGCGATGTGCCGACGAAAGTGCCGGTGGTGCCGAGCCCGGCGACGAAGTGCGTGATGCGTCCCGAGGTCTGTGCGAGGATCTCCACGGCCGTGCCCTCGTAATGCGCCCTCACGTTGGCCGGATTCGAGTACTGATCCGGATAGAAGTAGAGGTGCGGCTCGCTCGCCACCAGGTCGTGAACCATCCGGATGGCGCCGTCCGATCCCTCCAGCGCGTCGCTGTACACGATTTCGGCGCCGTAAGCGGCGACCAGCGCTTTGCGCTCGGCGCTCACGTTCCCAGGCATCACCAGCTTCACCCGATAGCCCTTGGCCGCGCCGACCATCGCATAGGCGATTCCGGTGTTGCCCGAGGTCGAGTCGATGATCGTCTTGCGATGCGTGAGCTCCCCGCGCTGCTCGCCGTCCAGGATCATCGAGAGCGCCGCGCGATCTTTCACGGAGCCGCCGGGGTTGAACCACTCGGCCTTGGCGTAGACCTCGAGTCCCGGAAAGTCCCGCTCGAACAGCCTGACCCGCAGCAGCGGCGTGTTGCCGATCAGCCCGACGATGCCCGCGCTCACGGTTCGCTGTGCCATCTGGTCACAGCATAGGAACCGCCGCCTTGGAGTCGCAGATTCCGCCTACTACGTCAGGAAGTGGGCGGCGGCCACGCCGATGACCACGAAGATCCCGCCCAGCGTGTAGCCGATCACGGAGCGCCTGTACACCGTCCCGCCCTCCGGCGCGAGGATGTTGAGGACGGCCTTGCCGATCAAGAATCCCCCGCCCAGGATCGCGATGCTCGGCGATCGAACCAGGACGCCGAACATGAGCACGGCGCTGAAGGCCAGGACCTCCACGAGCTGCAGGAGCGTGTAGGCCGACAACTAGTTCCGGATCGCTTGGGCGAAGTCGGCGAGGATGTCGTCGGTCGCCTCGATTCCGACCGATACACGCACGGTTCCCGACCCGACCCCAAGCTCGGCTCGCTCGGCAGGACTCAGGCCGCGATGCGAGGTTATCTCCGGGTAGGAAATCGTGGTCTCGACACCCCCGAGGCTGGCGGCAAACCTGACCATCTGGAAGCGCGACAGCATTCGCTGCACGGCCGCGCGGCCGCCTTCCAGGTCGAAAGCGAGCATCCCGCCGGTTCCATCCGGCATGAGCCGCCGCGCCACCGCTGAAGACGCCGAGCCCTCCAGCGACGGGTGATAGACCCGCGCGACGCCGGGCATCGTCTGTAAGGCGCGGGCGAGGGCGATGCCGTTGTCACTGTGCCGGCGCATGCGCACGTCGAGAGTCCGCAAGCCGCGCAGCGCAAGCCATGCATCGAAAGGCCCGAGGGTGCTTCCCGTCCGCACCGATCGGGCACGAGCGCCTGACATCATTTCCGCCCTTCCGACGATTACGCCTGCGACAAGGTCGGAGTGGCCGCCGATGTACTTCGTCGCGCTGTGCATCACGGCGGTCGCACCCACCTCGAGCGGGCGAAAGAGGATCGGGGTCGCGAAGGTGTTGTCGACCAGCAGCGGCACGCCGCGATCGCGCGCCAGCGATCCGATCGCTTCGACGTCCGGGAGTCTGCAGAGGGGGTTTGTGATCGTCTCCACCAGCGCGAGCCCGGCGCCGTCGAGCGCGCTCCGGACCGCTTCGAGGTCCGTCATGTCGATGAAGTTGGTCTCGTAGCCGGCGGGCTCCAGGTCCTGGCGCAGGAGCGCCAGAGTGCCGCCATACAGCTCGCGCGTGGCCACGATCGTCACCGGTTTTGGCGCCAGCGCGAGGATCGCCACGTGCAGCGCCGCCATTCCACTCGCCGTGGCCACGCCGGCCTCGGCGCCTTCGAGCTCGGCGACCGCCTGTTCCAACATCGACCGGTTGCTGTTGGAGTTGCGGCCGTAGTAATGACCTGGCCGGTCCCCCCGCGCGACCGCCTCGTAGTCGTCGAGGTCCGTGTACACGTGGACCGCCGCGGGAGTGAGGTCGGGCGCGAGCGGGCTCCGGGCAACGAGCTCGCGGCCGGCGTGAACCGCCCGCGATGCCGCCTTCACGGAAAGCTCGAGCCCTGCGCGTAATACGCGCCCGAGCCGAGCTCACGCTCGATGGCAAGGAGCCGGTTGTATTTGGCGACGCGCTCCGAGCGGGCGCATGCGCCGGTCTTGATCATGCCCACACCGGTCGCGACGGCCAGGTCTGCGATCGTGGTGTCTTCGGTCTCGCCGGAGCGGTGAGAGATCACAGCCGAATAACCCGCAGTCCGCGCGGTGTCGATGGCGTGCAGGGCCTCTGTGAGGGTGCCGATTTGGTTGACCTTGATCAGGATGGAGTTCGCGATCCCCTTCTCGATCCCCTGCTGAAGCCGGTCGACGTTGGTGACGAAGAGGTCGTCGCCCACGAGCTGGATCTTGCCTCCAAGGCGATCCGTGAGCAGCTTCCAGCCGTCCCAATCGTCCTCCGCCATGCCGTCTTCGATGCTGACGATCGGATACAGGTCAACCCATTTCTCGTACAGGTTGACCAGCTGCAGCGCGGTCAGCGCCAGGCCTTCGCCGGCGAGCTTGTAGCTTCCGTCCGCGAACAGCTCGCTGGCAGCCGGGTCGAGCGCGAGGGCGACGTCGTCACCGGGCTTGTAGCGGGCCTGACCGATGGCCTCGACGATGAGCTTGATGGCGTCCTCGTTCGAAGGCAGGTCGGGGGCAAAGCCGCCTTCGTCCCCCACCCCGGTCGCCAGGCCCTGGTTCTTGAGCAGAAGCTTGAGCTCGTGATAGACCTCCGAGACCGCGCGCAACCCCTCCGCGAACGATGGCGCGCCGACCGGACAAACCATGAACTCCTGCAGGTCGATGGACGTGTCGGTGTGCGCGCCGCCGTTGAGGATGTTCGCCATTGGCAGCGGGAGCAAATGCGCCTGCGCCCCGCCAAGGTACCGATAAAGAGGCGTGTTCGCTGCCTGCGCGGCCGCGCGTGCGGCCGCCAGCGACACGCCGAGAATCGCGTTTGCGCCCAGGCGTGATTTGTCGATCGTCCCGTCCAGCCCAATCAATGCCGCGTCGAAGGCCGCCTGGTCGGAGATGTCCATTCCAACCACGTGGGCGGCAATGGTCCGCTCGACGTTGCTGACCGCCTTCAGGACCCCCTTGCCCCCGTAGCGGTTGGGGTCGCCGTCACGCAGCTCGAGAGCCTCATGTTTGCCGGTCGACGCCCCTGAGGGGACGATCGCGGTGGCGCTGCCGTGTTCCGTGGTCGCCGTGACCGAGACGGTGGGATTGCCGCGCGAGTCGAGCACCTCCTGCGCGCTGAGTCCCACAAGCCGGATCACGTCCGGGAAGTCTAAGCGCTCGCCGCCGCTAAGAAAGGACTGACAGGCGCGGCTGCGTGCTGAAGCCGTAGTTGAGCAGCACAGCGGCATCGTCGGCCGAATGGTGCGTGGCGTTGAGCACGATCGCGATCAGGTGCCGCCCGTTCCGCGTCGCCGTCGCCACGATGCAACCGCCCGCGTTGTCCGTCAGGCCAGTTTTGAGGCCCGTCGCTCCGGGATACGTGTAGATCAGCTGGTTCAGGTTGTGCGGATGGAAAGCCTTGTGCTTTGGTGTGGCGGCAATCGCCACATCCTTGGTGGCCGCGATGTCGGCCAGAGCCGGGTAGTACTGGTCCAGGTACGCCGCCGCGTGGGCGAGATCGTGCGCCGACATGCCATGCCCGGGCGCGTCAAGCCCACTCGGGTTGACGAAACGGCTGGCCGTCAGGCCGATGCTCTTCGCCTTCTGATTCATCTGCCGGATGAAGCGATCGCGGGGCACGATTCCGCGCGCCAGCGCCTCGGCGGCATCGTTCCCCGAGTCGAGGAAGAGCCCGTCCAGGAGCTCGCGCACGGTCAGGCTCTCGCCAAAAGACAATCCCATGACGCTCGGTTCGATCTGCACCGCCTCCTTGGCAACCACGACCGTCCGGTCCAGCGAGCCCGCATCGTCGACCGCCACCATCGCGGTGATCAGCTTGGTCAGGCTTGCGGGTGCGCGCGGGGTTTCGGGATCGCGCGCCCACATCACCTGGCGCGTGTCGAGGTCCACGAGGTATGCGGCCTGGCCGTGGATCGGCAGAGACGGCTGGCGATTGACCGCGAGCCAGAGGCTCGAGAAATCGAAATGATCGAAGTTCGCGGGTGGGGCCGGCACTGCATGTTTGCTGGTGTCGACACCCGTGTGGTGAGCCGTGAGGATGACGCCGGCCGTTCTATTGGCGAGGACAAATCCGCTGGTGACGCCGCCGGCGACAAGCAGCGTGATCGTCGCTCCGACGACAAATCTGTCGCGACCGCGCCTTCGGCGGCCCCGCATTCTTTGGAGCTCGCTTGCTTTGACGTTGGCTGAGACGGTGGAACCCCCTGGGATTGAGTTGGGGAGATTCTAGGCTAGGGCGCCTTCACCGGTGCATACGCCGGCGGGCCCGGCATTGCAGGGACCGACTTGGTCGTAGGTTCGCCGAGGCGGGCCGCGAGCTGATCGCTGGCGGCCTCCATCGTCGTGAGCGCCGTGGTGTTGTCGGTCGCGTTCATGAACACCGGCTGCCCGTAGTCATAAATGCGGACCGCCTTCCACGAGGCCGCGACCAGCTTGGTCCCATAAAAGGTGTAAGTGCCGATGACTCCCTCACGCGTTTCCTCCGACCACATCTGGTCGAAGATGAAGTTTCCATGCGCATAGGTGATGAGCTTGCCGTGATACACCTCCACCCCCTGGTACCAATGCGGATGGTTGCCGATCACGATGTCCGCGCCCCAGTCGATCGCTTCATGGCCGATGGCGACGGGATCATCAGGCGTCGGCACACCACGGTCGGCCATCGGCTGCCGCTCGTATTCCTTGCCCCAGTGGAACTGCACGACCACGATGTCCGCCAGCTGACGCGCGCGCGCGATGCCGTCTTTCAGCGCGGGCTGGTCAATCGCGCGGCCTACGCCGTTGAAACCGATGAACCCGAACTTGATTCCGCGCACGTCGATCACGGCGACCGGACCGAGGCCGCTCGTCAGGATTCCGTTTTGATTGAGCAGCTGGTCCGTCGATGAGACGCCGGCCGCGCCGTAGTTGGTGAGGTGGTTGTTGGCAAGGTTGGCCACCTTCGCCCCCATCAAGGTCAGGCCGTTGACGAAGCGCGGGTCACCGCAGAACGTGAAGCTTTCGGCCGGGCTCACCGGGCAGCCCGAGAACAGCGGCGCCTCCAGGTTCACGTAGGTGATGTCCGCGTTTCTCGTGTAGTCCGCGGTGGGCCGAAACGGCCACAGGTAGTCGTGGCGCACGGCCGCGAAGTACGCGACCCCACGGGCAGGGATGATGTCCCCGGTCACGAGCATGGTGCGTACCAACGACGGGTCGGCGGGCACGTTGTACCGCGGATGGAAGAGCTCCTGCAGGCTCAATGCCGGCGGCCGGCCGGTTCGAAAGGCGAACGACGGCTGGTCGACGGCGTCCATCGCCGGGCCGATCACACGTGCGGTGGACGCGTGGGTGGCGCTCACCACCGGGGGCGAGCCATTGGAGCAGGCTGCGGCAAGCAGGCCGGCCGCGAGGATCGAGGCGGCGTATCTGAGCCCCACGAACTCAGAGACTACGCCGTGAGACAGGGTCGACTGATCCCGCTACGCACTCGCTTTGAGCTGCGCCACGACTGCGTCCGCAACCTGGCTCGTCCCCACCGAGGTGGGGTCGTCGCGCTTCTCCTTCAGGTCGTAGGTGACGCTCTTCCCCACCGCGATCACGGTCGCGATGGCTCCCTCGAGCGCGTCGGCCGCGGTGACCTCGCCAAGGTGCCGCAGCATCAGCACGCCTGACAGCATCACCGCCATCGGGTTCACCTTGTTGAGCCCGGCGTACTTTGGGGCGCTTCCGTGGGTGGCCTCGAACACGGCTTCACTGGTGCCGATGTTCGCGCCTGGCGCCAACCCCAGGCCGCCGATCATGCCCGCCCCAAGGTCGGAGATGATGTCGCCGTAGAGGTTGGGGCAGCAGAGGATGTCGTACTCCCTGGGGCGCAACACCAGCTGCATGCACATGTTGTCGACGATGCGATCCTCGAATTCGATGTCCGGATTGCGCGCAGCGACCTTTCGCGCCACCGCCAGGAACAGCCCATCTGTGTGTTTCATGATGTTGGCCTTGTGCACGGCGGTGACCTTGCGCCGCTTGTTCTGGCGCGCGTAGTCGAACGCGAACTGCACGATGCGTTCCGATCCACTGATCGAGATCGGCTTGATGGAAAGACCGCTGTCCGGCCGGATCGTCTTCTTCGCGAGGGTGGAGATCTCGTCGATGAGGTGCTTCGCGTCGGCAGACCCCTGCTCGAACTCGATCCCGGCATAGATGTCCTCGGTGTTCTCGCGCACGATCACGAAGTCGAGGTCGTCGCGCAGGTTGCGGGCGCCCTTGTATGCCTTGACAGGGCGCACGAGCGCATACAGGTCGAGCTCCTGGCGCAGGGCGACGTTGACGCTTCTGAACCCGGAGCCGACGGGGGTCGTGATCGGACCCTTCAGCGCAACCTTGTGCTTGCGGATCGAAGCCAGCAACGGCTCGGGCAGCGGAGTCCCGAATTCCTTGATGGCCGCCTCACCGGCCTGGTGCACGTCCCAGTCGAACTGGACCCCGGTCGCCTCGAGCACGCGCACGGCCGCATCGCAGATCTCGGGCCCGACCCCGTCTCCGGGGACGAGCGTGACTGCGTGCCTCGCCACTCTTAAGACAGGTCTAGGTGGTTACTGACGATTCTTGAAATAGTCGGCGTTGATCTTGATGTATTCGCGCTCTTTCTCGGGCACTTCGTCCTCGGGGAAGATCGCGTCCACCGGGCACGGATCGACACACGCACCGCAGTCGATGCACTCATCCGGGTCGATGAAATACATGTTCGCCGCGTCGTCGCTGTGAATGCAGTCCACGGGACAGACCTCGACGCATGACGCATCTTTCACCGTCACGCAGGGCGAAACAATGACATACGCCATGGGCAGCAAGGGTACCATGCACCCGATATGCCCGAGAGCGAGCCCAAACCGAAGCTGATCGAACTGGTGGCCCCCGGCGCCGGTCAGGGCTGGAAAGCCACGCTCAAGAACGGGAAGGCGGTGGTGATCCACGAGATCCCAGCCCCCGCCGCCGAGGCGGCCGCGGCCGTGCCGCGCATCCAGCGGCTGGCCGAGCACCCACATCCGGCCCTGGCCCCGGTGCTGGCCTGGGGCACCGACCCCAACGGCGTCTGGGTCGCCGCGGAGCCGAACGAAGGCGTGCCGCTGGGCACGATCCTGTCCCGAGGCCCGCTGACGCCCCCGGCGGCGGCCGCCCTGGGCGCGGCGATCCTCTCGGGCGTGGCCGCCCTGCACGAAGCCGGAATCGCCATGGGCGGCTTCGGGGCCGCCGCGATCCGCGTCACCAGCAATGGAGAGGTTCGACTCAGCGGGCATCCAGCCGCCGCCGTGCGCGGAGCGCCATCGCAAAGCGACCTGCGCGCCGACGTGCGCTCGTGCGGCATGGCCATCTGCGCGGCATTCGGCGTCGACCCTGCCGGTGCGCCCGCGCCCCCGAGCATCCCGCCCGGGCTCGTGGTGACGATGCGCTCGATGGCAAGCGGGGCGATGGGCCCCGCCGCGGACCGCGCTCAGGGAGCACTGCGCGAAATGGCGTCCGCATTGCTCGCACCCGATCGCGCGACCGCGTCGCAAGCCGAGCTCGCATTGAGGGCGGGCGGACGCGAGATGCCGGCGATCACGCCTTTCTTGCCCAAGGAGACCTACCCCCCGGCGGCCGCTGCTCCGCCGCAACGCGACCAGACGCCAGTCCGGTCTCCAGCTTCGTACGAGGCACCGGCCCGGCCGATGGAGACATACCCGCCGGCGCCGGCGCCGGTACCTCCCCCTTACGTGCCACCCCAGCGCCTTGACGAGCCGGCACCCGCGGGGGCGTCCTATGAGCCGCCTCCACGCTCGCCGAGCACGTTTCCGACCATCACGCCCCCTGTAGAGGCGCCTTCGCCCCCCACGTCGGTCCCGACGTGGCAGGAGGAGAAGCCGGCCGCGCAGTCCTCGCCTCAAGCCACTTGGGGAGGCATCCCGATAGCTCCGCCGCCAGAGGCTCCCACGCCTTCACCGCCTGCCCCTGAACCGCCCCCCATCTCGACCTGGGATCCTGGGCCGCCACCCACCTCAGCACCGGCCCCCAAGCCGGAGCCTCCGGCGGCCGAGACCAGGCCCACGTGGACGTCGATTCCGACGCCCTCGTCGATGCCGGCCGCGGACGTCGACTCGACCCCGGCTCCCTCCCCTCCGGTCCCCGCCGCCCCGCCTGCGCCCGCTTACGTCGCGCCGGCTCCTTCGCCGGCCACCTACACGCCCGCCACCAGGCCGACGCCGGACATCGCTCCCGCCCGCAAGCCCCCTGCTCCGCGCCGGCCGGTGCGCGACCAGGCCACCGAGCGCCCGCCCTGGCTGGTGCCCGCCGCCGCGGCCATCGTGATCCTGCTTCTGCTTGGTGTCGGCTTCGGCATCTTCTCCGCCATTCGAGGCGGATCGAACAACAACGTCGGAGTCACCTCGCCCGGGACGTCGCCCGGGACGTCGCCGAAGACATCACCAAAGACATCACCCAAGACCACGCCGTCCCCGGGCGGCGGCGCCCTCCAGACGGTGCCGACCTACGCGCCGCCTGCCAGCGATCCCTTCACCAAGGTCCAGTTCTGCTTGACGGCGGCGCCCTGCCAGGGAGCCACGTCGGCGGACACCAACTGCACCTTGAACTCGAGCTGTCACGTCGACATCGGGATCTACTACAGCGCCGCCGTGGGTCAGCTGACCTACTACGTGAACTTCTTCGATCGCTGCACCGGCACGACCACTCAGATATTCAAGCGCACGGACACCCCGAATCCGACCTTCCGGATCTTCCTTCCGGCCCCCAACGGCGGCTTCCCCGTGACCATCCCGACCGCCAAAGCGGCCTCGATCGTGGTGGTGGCCGAAGCCGGCGCAGCCAAGGCCGCTTCCACTCCCTACGACCTCCCTGGCAGCGCCACGTCCTGCGCCTGACCGCTTAGAGTCAAGTTCATCACCACCCGGAACAACCTCACCCGTGAAGAGGCGCGCTCGCGCGTGGCGCTCGTTTCCCAGCCGCGATACGAGGTGCGGCTGGACCTGACCGGGGATGATGAGACGTTCACCTCCGATACGACGGTCGCGTTCCAGTGCCTGCGGCCGGGCGCCGTCACGTTCATCGAGTTCATCGGGCCGTCCGTCGAGCGCGCCGAGCTGAACGGCAAAACGCTGCACGCCGAAGCCTTCGATGGCGGAAGGATCGAGCTCACCGATCTCGAAGAGCAAAACGTGCTCAAGGTGTCGGCGACCGCGAAGTACATGCACGACGGCACCGGCCTGTCTCGCTTTCAGGACCCGCTCGACGGACGCGACTATCTGCACACCAGCTTCGAAAGCAACGACGCGCATCGCGTGTTCGCATGCTTCGACCAGCCGGACATCAAAGGCACCTTCGCATTCGATGTCAGGGCGCCCGAGGACTGGACAGTGGTCTCCAACCTGCAGGGCGCGAAGAGCGACGGAGGCGTGTGGCGGTTCCCCGCCACGAAGGTCATCTCCACGTACCTCGCCGCTGTGGTCGCCGGCCACTACCACTCGGTCCACACAAAGCATCGGGACATTCCGCTGGGCGTGTACTGCCGGCAGTCGCTCGCGCCCTACCTGGACACAAATGAAGTGGCGGAGATCGCCGAGCTCACGGGCCAGGGTCTCGACTATTTCGAGTCGCGATACGGCATTCCATACATGTTCGGCAAGTACGACCAGCTGTTCGTGCCCGAGTTCTCCGCCGGCGCCATGGAGAACCCCGGATGCGTGACCTTCAGCGAGAGGTACATCTTCCGATCGAGGGTCACGCAGGCGGCGCGCCAGAAGCGAGCCGAGACGATCCTCCACGAGATGGCGCACATGTGGTTCGGCGACCTGGTCACGATGAAATGGTTCGACGACCTCTGGCTCAACGAGAGCTTCGCGACCTACATGGGCAGCCTCGCGAGCGCCGAGGCGACCCGGTTCAAGAACGCCTGGACCTGGTTCGCCGCCGAGACCAAGGTCGCGGCCAGGATTCAGGATGAGATGCCCACGACCCACCCTATCGTGGCCGACATCCTCGATGTCGACTCGGTCCATCTCAACTTCGACAAGATCACCTACAACAAGGGTGGCGCGGTGCTCAAGCAGCTCGCCGCCTGGTTGGGCGAGGAAACCTTCTTCGACGGCGTTCACATCTATCTCGAACGCCATTCCTATGCCAATGCCACGCTCGCCGACTTTCTCGCGGCGCTGGAAGAAGCGTCCGGGCGCGACTTGAAGGCGTGGGCACACCTCTGGCTCGAGGAGGCCGGACTCAACGGGCTGGCCACGAAATTCGAGGTCGAAGACCGCAAGATCAAGTCGGCCGTCGTCGTGCAGACGGCGCCCGAGGCGCACCCCGTCCTGCGGCCTCATCACCTGCGGATTGGTCTCTTCGACGTCAGCGGCGACGGCGATCGGGCGTTCGAAAGGCGACAGACGGTCGAGCTCGAAGTGGACGGTGCGCGCACCGTGGTGCCTCAGGTCGTGGGCGAGCTGGCAAGCGACTTCGTGCTTGTCAACGACGGTGATCTGACGTACGCGCGAGTCACGCTCGACGCCGGCTCGCTCGCAACGCTCCTCGAGCGGCGCTTGCGGCTCGACGACGAACTGTCGCGCGCGGTGGTGTGGGGCAGCTTGTGGGACATGGTGCGCAACGCCGAGCTCCGCGCCGCCGAGTACGTCGACATCTCAATCCGGTGCATCGACGTCGAGACCGACCCGGCCGTGTTCCAGTCGCTGATCTTCCGCACGTTCGCGGCTTTCGAGGAATACGCCCATCCCGCGCGCCGCGGGGCGCTGCGCGAGGCTGTGGCGCGGGCGGCCTTTGACCGCCTCAACAGGATTCCGCCCGGCAGCGACCTGCAGCTGCACTGGGCGCTGGCGGCCATCGATGCCGCGCGCCGGCCCGCGGACCTCGACTGGGCGGCTGGGCTCCTCGACGGCAGGACGCGACTCGATGGCCTGACCGTGGACTTCGCCGTCCGCTGGGCGACGGTGACTGCGCTCGCCACAGTGGGTGCCGCGGGGCCAGAAGCAATAGCCGACGAGCTCGAGCGAGACCCCACCGACATCGGCCGCCGCGCAGCCGCCGCCGCCCGGGCGGCGCGGCCGGTGCCGGAGGCCAAGGCGGAGGCATGGGAGGCGGTCGCCAACAGGCGCGTATCCCTCGCCAGCAAAAGGGCCATCGCCGACGGTTTCCATCGCCCCGACCAGGAGTCCCTGCTGGCGGAATACGTGCAGCCGTACTTCGACACGTTGCTGCCGTTCTGGGAATCGCACGACATCGATGAGGCCCTGATGTTCGTCAGGTGGATGTACCCGATGACGATCGTCACACCCGACGTTGTCACGTTTACCGACCGGTGGCTCGCGCGCGACCTGCCCGGTCCGATTCGGCGTTCCCTGATCGAGTCGCAAGACGAGACCAAGCGAGCGCTGCGCGCTCGCGAATTCGACGCTTAAGACCGGGGCAGCCCATAACGAAGGAAAAGAAAATCCCCGTGGCGCCTGGCGCTGAGCAAGCGGCTCCAGACCGGGACATTCGGCAGGAGCTCAACCCCCTCCACCATTCCCATGCGGTGTTCCTTGTTTCGTCCCGCGAGCACCGGCGACAGCGTCACGAACATCTCGTCGACGAGACGGGCCTTCAACAGCTCGCCCATGAGGGTCGGCCCACCCTCGGTGAGCACGACGTCGAAGCCCATCTTCGGGAGCTCGCCGAAAGCATGCTTGATCTCGAGCGTCTTGCCCGCGCCCAGGGCGATCACCTCGCACGCGGGGGGGAGCCGGCTGCCGATCTGCTCCGCGATCGCCCTGGTCGTCAGCACGATGGCGCCTTTCACCAGTGCGGGATGCTTGAAGTTCAAATCGCCGGTGGCGGTCAGCAGCACCAGCCGCGGCTCAGGGCTGAGACCGAGTCTCTGTCTCAATGCCGCGAACTCAGCCGCGAGATCGGGAAACACATGAGACGGGGTCCACAGGTGCCCGGGCGTCGCCCTCATCGTGCCCGCTCCAATGACCACGGCGTCGGCGCATGCCCGCAGGAGCCCCATCAAAAAACGGTCGGCTGGATTCTTGCCGCTGATGACCGATCCGGCCGAGACGCCCGAGCCAAACGTCACCACACCGTCCACCGATGCCACGAAATTCGAGTACACGACCCGGTCGGCGAATCCGAGCCGGCCATACAGCCTGCTCAGTTCGTCTGGCAAGGAGTACGAAGGCAGGTCCGCCTCGAAGAGGACGTCGAACGGCGCCAGCGCTCCGGTCAGTGGTTCGCCGGCATCATGGCCGCCTGAAGGAACTCGGTCCGGAGCTGAGGATCGGTTTCGTAGTTGCCGCGCCAGAACGAGGTCAGGGTCGCCGAGTGAGCTTCACGAACTCCGCGCATCTGGGTGCACAGGTGCATCGCGTTCAAGTGCACGGCCACTCCGTGCGGCTGCAGGAGCCGAACCAGCTCGTCGGCGATCTGGACCCCGACCCGTTCCTGGACGGTGAAGCGCCGGGCAAAGACGCGCACCAGCCTGGTGAGCTTGGAGATGCCGATGATCTCCTCGTGCGCGACGTAGCCGATGTACGCGTGGCCGTGGAACGGCAGCGCATGGTGCTCGCACAGTGAGAAGAACTCGATAGGACCCTCGATCGTCTGCGCGATGTTGCAGTCCGGACCCCCGCGGCATTCGGTCGGGAAGGCCGTCAGCAGCTTGGGATCGCCTTCGTACCCGTTGGTGGCGTCGAAGAGCGCGCGCACGAAGCGCGTCGGGGTGGTTTTGGTGCCGGGCGTGTCGAGGTCCATGCCGAAGGCCGAGAACATCTCGGCGGCGTAGCCCTCGAACTGCTTCCACTTCTCAGGCGCGATCGTGCGGGGATGGCTCTGCTCCCAGTGCGTGGTCTCTTCCGGGTCGAAGGCGAGGCTGGACATTGCGGACTCCTTGAGCTGGTCGTTGGGTCCGCACCAATGTACTAGCTGCTCTGGATGTCGATCACCAGCC
>DASWGF010000265.1:0-2867 GCA_036393875.1 Candidatus Dormiibacterota bacterium | reverse complement strand
GAGCCATCGCTCTTGTCGAAGACGATGTTCGGATCCAGGCGCCCGGCGCCCAGGTCATAGAAGCGGACGTGGTATTGGTTGCCGTCCAGGTACTCGATCAGGAAGATCCGCCGGCCGTCATTGCTGACGGCATCGAACTCGAAGAAGCCGTTCAGGTTCACCTGCTGCGCGGCTTTCCCATATGACGTGTCGACTACGAGCAGGTGAGTCGCGGTGCGAACGCCACTGGGCGTGGCATCGAACGATTCCAGGACCAGCCAGCGGCCGTTCTGCGAAAGCCCGCCGGGCACGCCGGTCACGGTCGCCGGCGGCAGCTCGAAGTGGCCAGTCAGCTGCATTCGATGCAGGACGGCGCCGGTCTGGGGATCGAGGTCCACCAGAGCGCCCGAGCCCACCGTGTAGAGGTGAGTCCAGTCGGGCGATGGCGTTCCCAGCGGCAGGCTGAGATCGACCCTGTGAGAGCGCGAGTCGATGACGGAGACGTTCTGCGAGAGGCTGGACGAATTCGCCTCGTAGAGCTTGTAATCCCCCGCGGGCACATGAGCCCCAGGGATGCGGCCGCAGCCCGCCACGATCACCAGAGCGCCGATCGCCAGCACCAAAGCTCGCATGTTCTCCACCTCGCCTCCCATACACCGGTGCCGGGGCATGGGTTCCATATCAGGACAGCGAGGAAGCGATCTCCAGCGCTTGGGCCTTGGTGAGCTCGCCCTCGATCCGGATGACAATGCCGTTGTCGTCGATGAGGAGCGTGTTCGTGGCCAGGCGCAGCGTCTCGTCGCGGAAATTGCCGTTGGCGTCGATGAAGAAGAAGACGTGAGGCTGGCCGGAGATCCAGTAGCCCTGGTGCCCGTTGACGGTCACCTCTTCCAGGTTGGTGCCGGGTCCGAGCATCTTACCGAACATCTGCGCGTCCACCTTGCCGCCGGCCTCGGTGATGAGGACGGCCACGCCGGTTTGCCCAGAGGTCTTCAGGCCCGGCCGCGACTTGTAGACGAGCGTCACCTCGCCCTGGGGTGGGCCGTCCGGCGGCAGCTGGAGGTAGACCTCGTCGGGCTGGCCCAGTGACGCAGGGACGAGGATGTGCCAGCTGACCTCGCTCTGGGCTCGAGCCAGCGTGGTCGGGTTGCCCAGCCCGAGTCGCTTGCCGAGCGGCCCAGACGGCAGCGGGGATGGCGTCGGCAGCTCGGTGACCCGGGTGAAGATCGTGTGCACGTTGATCCAGTTCGCGATCGCCTCCCGCGATGGGGTGTAGGCAATCAGCGCCGCCAACACCACCAACATCGCCGCCGCCGCCAGGGCCCAGCGGCTCTGGAACCATGGGCGCCTCGCGATCGCGGGCGCCGCGATGCGGTCTAGTACCCGTGCCGCAAGCGCGGGCGTCACCGGCCACTCGATCTCATCCCGCAGCAACGTCAGGCGCTGTTCGAGCTGAGTTGCTTCAGGCACCGGCGCCCCCTTCGACCCGCTCACGTAGGCGGGCGAGGGCCCGCGACAGGCGCGACTTGACGGTGCCTTCGGGGATGCCGAGGGCGGCGGCAGTCTCCTCGCCGCTGAGCTCGAGCAAGTAGCGGCTGGTGATCACCAGGCGATCCCCGTCGCTGAGCTCGTTGACGAAGCCGAGCAATCGCTTGCTCTCCTCTGCCGCCACGGCTGCCGCCTCGGGGGATGGGGCCGCATCCCCCGGGCGGAACCGCTCCGCCACACGCAGCTCGAGCTGATGGCGACGGCCTGCGGAACGAGCGCGATTGCGGGCCTCGTTGGCGACGATTCGCAGCAGCCAGGGCCGTGGCTCCGCTCCCGAGCGGAAGGTCGCCAGTGCCCGATACGCCTTCACGAAACCCTCCTGCGCAGCGTCCTCGGCGTCAGCTGCCGAGCCCGTGATCACGTATGCCGTCCGGAAAGCCATCTGTTGGTACCTCTGCACGATCTCCTCATAGGCGGCCTGATTTCCGCGCTGTGCGCGCGTAAACAGCTCGCCATCCGTTGGTCGGCCCTCCATCGGATGCACCTATTACAACTGAGGGGAGATGATGGTTCCCTGGCCTCCCCACCTGTGGGGAGGTGGCCGCCGCCCGCAGGGCGCCGGCCGGAGGGGAGTCGCCAGTTGCAACTAACCGACGGCAGACGTGTTCTAGGAGAGTGATGCCGGGCGTCGATCATCTTTTCGAGCGGATGGTGCACGAGCACAAGGACCGAGTCTTCGCCGCCAGCCTGGCGATGACCGGCAATCGCCACGATGCGGAGGATGTGGCCCAGGACACATTCATCCGCGCCTATCGCGCGCTCGCGACCTACTCGCCCGAACGCATCCGAGACTTGAAGGAGCGTGCCTGGCTCCACCGAATCACAGTCAACGTGGTCCGGAACCGGGTGAGACGCGTCAAGCCACGGCTCGTGGAGCTGAACGGCAGCGAGTCGGACCATTCGGCCGGCCCCGAAGCCAAGGCGATGGAGCACATGCAGATCGATGAGCTCGCGACGCGCGTGGCCGACCTGCCGATCCGCTATCGAGAAGCCGTTGTGCTCAGGCACGTCCGCGACCTTTCGTATGCGGAGGTGGCCGAAGCGCTCGGACAGCCGGTCGGAACGGTGAAGGCGAACGTCCATCGCGGGCTCAAATTACTCAGAGGAGACGACCATGATCGCGTTGACGACTGACCTGAAGAGATTGGGCGCGGTAAACGCGCCACCCGGATTTGCCGATCGCGTCCTCGCGCAGGTGGGGATGGCGGATTCCTATGCCCCCTTCGAGACGGTCCTGGGCACTGTGTATGTGGCCTGGAACCGGCTTGGGGTGTCGGCGGCGGCGCGGTCGAACTCGGCTCAGGAGTTCGAGGACTGGTTCCGCAAGGATGTCGGCAGGC
>DASWGF010000264.1:0-9802 GCA_036393875.1 Candidatus Dormiibacterota bacterium | reverse complement strand
ACCTGGACGCTGCCGTCGGCAAAGAGGGTGACGATGATCCGGGTGGCATAGCCTGCCAGGGCCTCGTCGACGGCGTTGTCGACCACCTCGTAGACCAGGTGGTGAAGGCCTTCCTTGGTCGTCGAGCCGATGTACATGCTCGGACGCCGCCGGACATGCTCCCGGCCCTCGAGGACCTGGATCTGCTCGGCGGTGTACGCCACGTCGGCGCCTAGAGGCTGGGGCCTGCGGCTACGCGTTGGGAGCGGCTCTTGCGCCTTGCTCACCGGTATTTCGGCCCTCCCAGCCTGGAGAACTCGTAGGGGACAACTGGGCAGAGGTTCAGGCCCTTAATTTTACGCGATTTCGAGTTCGAAAATGGCCTCTGGAGGCCTCTTAACAGGGCTGTCCGCGAACTGGTTTCCAGCGGAGGATCGGGTCCTCGCTCTGGCCCTGCAAGTAGGCGTTGATTTGCCGGGCGGTGGCCACCTCGTCAAGGCGTCCGACCGGCAGGCTGTGGGGCTCGTGATGCAGTTTTTCCGGGTTCTGTGTGGCCTCTTTGACGATCTCCGCGATCGCTGCTGCGAAGGCGTCCAGGGTCGGTTTGCTCTCGGTCTCGGTGGGCTCGACCATGATTGCCTCCGGGACCACGAGCGGGAAGTAAATGGTTGGGGCATAGAAATCTCGTTCCAGCAGACCTTTGGCAACATCGAGCGCCTTGATCCCGTTGGGGGCCAGGTTGCGAGCGCTGGCGACGAACTCGTGCATGCATGGGCCTTCGTGAGGGAGGTCGAGCAGGCCCTCGACGCGCTTGCGCAAGTAGTTGGCCGAGAGCACGGCGTCCATCGAGGCCTGGGTCAGCCCGTCGCCGCCCATCGCGAGGATGTACGTGTATGCGCGGACCAGCATGCCAAAGTTGCCGTAGAAGCTGCGCACGCGCCCGATCGACTGCGGCCGCTTGAAATCGAGCGTCAGGTGCCCGTTCAAACGTTCTACGGTCGGCGTGGGCAGGAACGGCACCAGATCCGCCTTCACCCCCACCGGGCCGGCGCCCGGCCCGCCCCCGCCATGGGGGGTGGTGAACGTCTTGTGAAGGTTCATGTGCACGGCGTCGAAGCCCATGTCCCCGGGCCGGCACACGCCCATGAACGCGTTCAGGTTGGCGCCGTCGTAGTAGAGCTTGGCCCCGGTGTCGTGCACCAGCTCGGCTATATCGAGTATCTCCCTCTCGAACAGACCCAAGGTATTGGGGTTGGTCAGCATGAGCGCCGCGACCTTGCTCGAGAGCTTCGCCTCGAGGTCGGCCAGGCTGATGCGGCCGTCCGGGCCGGATGCGACTTCGACGACCTGGAAGCCGCTGAGCGCGGCGCTGGCCGGATTGGTGCCATGGGCAGAGTCGGGCACCAGGACCTCCGTACGCGCTTCGCCGCGAGAGCGGTGGTAGGCCTGAATCATGCGCAGCGCGGTCCACTCGCCGTGGGCTCCGGCCGCCGGCTGGAGGGTCACGCGATCGACCCCGACCACAGCGCAAAGGGCCTGTTCCAGCCGCCACATCAGCTCGAGGGCGCCCTGGACGGTGTCCTCGTCCTGGTACGGGTGCAGGGCGGTGAATCCAGGCAGGGAGGCAGCCGCTTCGTTGGCGACCGGGTTGTACTTCATCGTGCAGCTGCCGAGGGGATAGAACTGCTCGCTGATGGAGTAGTTCATCGACGCGAGCTTGCTGTAGTGGCGCATGACCTCGGGCTCACTCAGCCGCGGGAGGGCAGGCGCCTCGGAGCGCAAGAGCTCGCGGGGGAGGACATCGCCAGGCTCGGCAGCCTCGACGTCTGCGTCGGGTAATCGAGGCGCGTGAGCATGTGGCCGGCTCTTCTCGAAGCTGAGCGGCTCGCTCATGAGCTGACCGCCTCCACGAGCTCGTCCAGCGCGCGCGGGTCGTTGACCTCGGTGCACGTGAAGGTGTACACGCCCTTGAGGTCGCGGAACCAGCGGTGCATGTCCAGCCCCCCGAGGATTCCCTTGCGGGCAAGCTTTCGATTCACTGCCGCCGGATTTGGGACTCGAATCGGAAACTCGTTGAGAAACTGCCGGTCGGGAAACGCGACCTCCCACCCCGGCAACGCGGCGAGTCTCGTCGCCAGCGCGTGGGCGCGCTTGAAGCTGACGTCGGCGACGTGGCGCATGCCTTCCGCGCCCATGTACGTCATGTAGACGCTCGCTGCCAAAGCGCAGAGCGAGTGGTTCGTGCAGATGTTGGACGTCGCTTTCTCGCGGCGGATGTGCTGTTCACGCGCGGTGAGGGTGAGCACGAATCCGCGCCGGCCTTGGGCGTCGTGCGAGGCACCGATCAAACGGCCCGGCAGACGGCGAACGAGGTCTTTGTGGCAGGCGATGAAGCCAACGTGTGGGCCGCCGTAGCTAGGGCTGAGGCCGAGCTGCTGGCCCTCGCCGACGGCGATGTCAGCGCCGTACTGCCCGGGCGGAGCCAGGAGCGCAAGGCTGATGGGATCCACGCAGGCAATCGCAATCGCGCCGACGTCGTGCGCCCGCTTGGTCAGGTCGGGCGCGTCGACCAGCAGGCCCAGGAAATCCGGCTGCTGAAAGATCACGGCGGCGGTCTTGGCGGTCGGCTCGGAACCTTTTCTGACCTTGATGCCCCGTCCTTCACTGAAGGCGCGGAGCACCTCGACGTACTCGGGATGCATATAGCCCGCGACCAGGACCTCCTTTCGGCCCGTGTGGACGTACGCCATCATCGCCGCCTCCGCAACCGCGGTCGCCCCGTCGTAAAGCGACGCATTCGCAACATCGAGTGCCGTGAGCTCGGCGATCAGGGTTTGAAATTCGTAGATCGCCTGCAGAGTGCCCTGGCTGGCCTCCGGCTGGTAGGGCGTGTAAGCGGTGTAGAACTCCGGTTTCGAGGTCACAGCTGCGACCGCTGCCGGAATGAACCTGCGATATACCCCCCCGCCACGGAACGTGAGGCGATCGGGAAACACTCGATTCCGCGCCGCCAGCGAGGTGACCTGAGCCATCGTCTCGAACTCGGAGAGTCCGTTCGGGAGCTCGAGCTTCGGAATGCGGAGCGACTGCGGGATGTCGATGAGCAGACCCTCCATCGAGTCGATGCCGAGCGCGGCCAGCATCTCAGCGCGGTCCTCTGGAGAGTGGACGAGATAGGGCAATCTAGGTTTGGGACTCCGTCGATTTCTTATACGCCGCTTCGTCCATCAGGTCGGTGGGCAGGTCACCGGCCAGCTCTAGTTTCAGGATCCAGCCGTCACCGTATGGGTCGGAGTTTATGAGCTCAGGCTTGCCCGCGAGCTGCTCGTTCACCGCCGACACCCGGCCGGAGACCGGGGAGTAGAGATCGCTGGCCGCCTTGACGGACTCGACGACGCCGAAGGTCTCGCCCGCGTCGAGCTTTCGGCCCGGCTTCGGGAGCTCGAGAAACACGACGTCGCCGAGCTGCGATTGCGCGAAGTCGGTGATCCCGACCGTAACGCTCTTGCCGTCGACCGTGAGCCATTCATGCGACTTCGTGTAAAGCCGGCCCGCCATGCCATTCCTCCCTCTTCGTGAACGCTGCCGCGACTCGGCTCAGGACTTCGCGGGGGCGGCGGCCGAACGCGCCGAACCGCGGTAGAAAGGCAGCTGCACCACTTCGGCCGAGGCTTGCCGGCCTCGAACGTCGACGCCTGCTGTTTCCCCGACTCGCAATGATGCGGCTTCCACCAGCGCCAGGGCGATGGGGTGCCCGAGAAAGAACGAGTGCGTGCCGCTCGTCACGCTGCCGACCACGCGATCGTGGCGGCGCACTGCGGCACCATGACGCGCGATGTCGCCTGGTGCGGTCGTCAGCCCGACCAGGGTTCGCGCTGGGCCGTCGCGCTTGATCCGTCCCAGCGAGTCGCGGCCGATGAACTCGCCTTTGTCGAGGCGCACGGTCCAACCGAGGCCCGCCTCGTACGGATTGACGCTGTCGTCCATGTCGTTGCCGTAGAGGCGCAGCGCAGCCTCGAGGCGGGTGGCGTCCCGCGCTCCAAGCCCGGCGGGGAGCACCCCTTGGCCGGCTCCGTTTTTCAGAATCGCGTCCCAGACCTCACCGACCAGATCGGCCGACACGAAGATCTCGAAGCCATCCTCTCCCGTGTACCCGGTGCGCGACACGAATGCGCTCACGCCTGCGACCTGACCCGGGCGAAAGCCGAAATATGGGAGGTCGTCAAGGCCCTTCGCGGGCAAGAGCTCTTGAGCCCGCGGACCCTGAAATGCAATCAGCGCTAGCTCGAATGTGCGGTCCTCGATTTCAACCGAGGACGGCGCGTGGCTGCGCATCCACTCGAGATCTCGTTCCCGATTGGCGGCGTTGACGACGACGGTGAACCCATCGTCGCCCCAGTACACAACC
The DNA here is from genome assembly GCA_036393875.1 of Candidatus Dormiibacterota bacterium. Classification (GTDB taxonomy): domain Bacteria; phylum Chloroflexota; class Dormibacteria; order Dormibacterales; family Dormibacteraceae; genus UBA10449. The sequence goes on along the minus strand of DASWGF010000264.1, from coordinate 5,415 downwards.
AGGTCGTCGAGGATGCCTCCGTGGTCATCGCACATGAGGTTGTACTGCGCGCGCCCGCGGCCGATGCGGGACAGGTCGTTCGTGAGCAGGCTCTGCAGGAAAGCAAGTCCGGCTTCGCCGGTCACCTGGAAGCGACCCATGTGCGAGATGTCGAAGAGCCCGGCGACCTTGCGCACCGCAATGTGCTCCTCGCGTATGGACGTGTATTGCTGAGGCAGCTCCCAGCCGCCGAAGTCCACCATGCGTCCACCGAGGGCGACGTGACGTTCGAAGAGTGGAGTTCTGCGCGCGGCGCTAGCCGTCAAGTTCAGAGCGCTCGTCGTCGTCTTCGAGGACGATGGCCTCGGGGTCGATGAACGCGAGCATCTCTTCGTCGTATCGCAGGCGCGCATCGGCGACCACCTGGGCGACATAGAGCGTCCGCTCGACCGTCCACTCGAGCTTCTCGGCCAGCTCTGCAGCGCTGGGATCACGGTGGAGGATTTCCTTCATGACCAGCGCGGCGCCCTCGTAGTCGGTGGCCGCGGCCACGAGGAGCTCACCCTCGCGGACGGCCGCGGCCTCAGCCGCCAGCGCGGCGTCTATCTGAGCGGCGATGCCGGCCTCGGCGTAAGTGGCGAAGTCCGACTCTCCGCTGTCGGCAAACGTGCGCACGGCGTGGAGCAGGCCGATCGAGCCCTCTTGGACCAGATCGGCCAGGGACAGTGCTTGCTCGCCCCGTGCAGCGGCAAGGCGTATGACCCGGTCAATGTGGCCGGCCACTAGCCGGTCCTGGCTGGTCCGGTCGCCCAGCGCCGCCCTCTTGAGCAGCGTTTCCTCCTCGCTCTTGGTGAGCGGCCCAGCCGATCTGGCCCCGCGCACCAACGCCTGGAGCTCATCGTCGTCCTCGCGGTCGTCGCCGCCAGATCGCTCGTTTGTGTGGGAGAAGGCCGCCATCCGCTTGATTTTACGACGCCTCTGAAGCTGGCTTCCCCGTTCCCGCCTCGGGCAATGTTCCACGTTTTACACAGCCGACAAGGCGGGGGCCTAGACTCAAAAGATGCGCGCGCGCCACTTGCTGGGAGCCGGAGCGGCCGCTTTGGCGATCTCAGCATTTCTGCCCGCGCCGGCGGCGTCCGCGTCCGTGCCGCGCGTTGAGCAAGCCGACCTCAACGGCGACATCAACACGATCATGGCCGCCTACATGTCCGCCTCTGTGTCGCGAGCCGAGTCCGACCACGCGGATGCCCTCCTGGTCGTGATCAACACCCCGGGCGGCATCTCGACCTCGATGGACGACATCGTCACCAGCCTTTTGAACTCCAAGGTGCCCGTGATCGCCTTCGTTTACCCCAGCGGCGCACGGGCCGCTTCGGCAGGTCTCTTCGTGGCGCAAGCCGCCGACGTCCTGGCCATGGCGCCTGGGACCAACATCGGGTCGGCCCACCCGATCCAGGCGACTGGCGCCGATCTCACCGGTGACCTCGGCAAGAAGGTGCTCAACGACGCCGTGACCAGGGTTCGAAATCTCGCAGCCATGCACGGCCGCAATGCGGACTGGGCCGAGGATGCCGTGCGCAACAGCGTCAACATCAATGCCGAGGACGCGGTTCGCCTCCAAGTTGCCGACCTGGAGGCTGCGGATCCCACCGCTTTGCTGAACGCCGTCGACGGCCGAGTCGTGCCGAGACCCAACGGATCCCTCACTCTGCATACAGCGGGCGGCCAGGTCCAGGACTTTCCGATGCCCTTCTGGATGCTGTTCCTGAATGCGCTCATCGATCCGACGGTCGCGGCGCTCTTGATCCTGCTCGCCGCCTACGGCATCATCACCGAGCTCACGACACCGGGCGCCATCTTGCCGGGTGTAGTGGGCGGGATCGCCGCCGTGCTGGCCATCGTCTCTTTGGCCAACCTACCGGTGAACATCGCAGGAGCCCTGATGATGCTTCTCGCATTCGCGCTCTTCGTCGCCGACCTCAAGGCCAACACGCACGGCATCCTCAGCTTCGGCGGGGTACTTGCGCTATTGCTCGGCATGGCCTTCCTCATCAACACCGGACCGTTCGGCCTTGGCGTCAACCCGATTGCCGTGCTTGCTGCCGCGATTTTCACGACTGGATTCTTCGTGTTCTTCATCCGCAAGGTCTGGGCCGCGCGCCGGCGTCCCGTCACCACCGGCTCCGAGGCCTTGGTGGGCTCCAAGGGCGAGGTCCGCGAGGATCTCGCACCGGAAGGACTAGTCTTTGTGCGCGGAGCGCTCTGGAAGGCAGTCGCTTCGAACGGCCCGATTCATGTCGGGGCCCCGGTCCGCGTGGTGGGTCGCAGAGGCCTGCAGCTTCAGGTCGTCCCCGGCGAAACAGAAGCAAAGAAGGAGGGCGGTTGATGGACGTCGGCACGCTGGTGGTTTTGGGCGTAGTCGTGGTGCTGTTGCTCATCATCGTCTTCTCCAGCCTGCGCATCGCGAACGAATACGAGCGCGGGGTGGTTTTTCGGCTGGGCCGCCTGATCCCGCTCAAAGGCCCAGGTCTGTTCTTCATCATCCCGTTCGGCATCGATCGCCTCGTCAAGATCGACCTCCGCGTGATCACGCTCGAAGTGCCCCCTCAAGAGGTGATCACGAACGACAACGTGACCGCGAAGGTCAATGCCGTCATCTATTTCCAGGTCGTCGATGCGCAGAGAGCCGTCACTCAAGTGCTCAACTACATCAACGCGACCTCCCAGATCGCGCAGACAACGTTGCGAGCCGCACTCGGACAGGCCACGCTGGACGAGCTGCTCGCCAACCGCGAGAAGATCAATCAAAATCTTCAAAAAATCATCGACGAGCAGACCGAGCCCTGGGGGATCAAGGTGGCGGTGGTCGAGATCAAGGATGTCGAGCTGCCTCAGAGCATGCAGCGGGCGATGGCGAAGCAGGCCGAAGCCGAGCGCGAAAAGCGCGCCAAGATCATCAACGCCGACGGTGAGTACCAGGCCTCGCAGACGCTGGCCAACGCGGCCCAGATCATCTCGACGCAGCAGGGCGCCCTTCAGCTCCGTTTCCTGCAGACCCTGGTCGAGATCGGGACCGAGAAGAACACGACGATCGTGTTGCCAATCCCCATCGAGCTGTTCCGGCCGATCCTCGAGGCAACTACATCCAAGCCATCATCACCAGGACCGACCAGCCCCAAGGCGCTGACCCCAACGACCACCGAATCAGGCTGATCGCACCGCCTTCGCTCGACGCCGCCGCCGCCTTCATATCGCTGCTTCTGCCGCTGCCGCTGATCGTCACAGCCAACGCTGTGATCGGCAAGCCGTGGGCGAGTCACGCGTCAGGGATCCTTGCCGGCCTGACCTCCGGGGCAACGTTTCTCTTCGGTGCGCTCATCTTCGCCGGCGTACTGGGTCCTCCAGCGCCTGGAGCATCCGCGTCGGCGTTCGCGATAGGCGTCATGGTTACAGCCGGCTTGGCGGCGGTGGTGGCCTCCAATCCGGCGCGCGTACGCGTCGCAGGCGTCCTCCACACGGATCCGGACAACCCCGTCCACACGTTGGCGCTCGTGCTGGGGGTGATCCTGCTCGGCTTGCAGCTTGCGCTCCTCACGTTTGTAGACGTCCTCGCCGCCGACCGAAGCCAGCCGCCATTGACTGTCGGCGATCTGTTCGCGCAGGAATTGCCGTTCCTGATCATCGCGGTCGCCGGCGTCGGCCTCTGGACTCGTCGCAACGCGTTCCAGGCGGCCGACCGACTGGGTGTGGTCAAGCCGGCATGGTGGCAAATCACGCTCGCGCTCGCCGCAGCGGGCGTGTTTTTCGCTTTCAGCCAGGCAGTCGTCTCGTTGAGTCAGGTGCTGACGCCACAGGTCGCGCATAACGTCGACGTCACGACCCAACACGTCTTCAGCGGGCTCAACAATCCAATGGGGATTGCCGCCATCGCGCTGCTGCCGGCAATTTGCGAGGAGGTCCTTTTCCGAGGCGCGCTGCAGCCGAGACTTGGGCTGGTGGTGACCGCGCTCTTGTTCACCTCGATTCATACGCAGTACAGCATTTCGTTCGACACCCTCGCGGTTTTCCTGCTCGCGCTGGGCCTGGGGCTGATTCGGAAATACACGAACACGACCACATCGGCCGTGTGTCACGCGACCTACAACCTGCTCGTCGGCGTCGGAGTGGGCGGCGATGTGGTGGCCTTCGCCATCGCCGCGGAGCTCGCGCTCGTCGTCCCCACGGCGTTCGGGGTGTGGTCGGTGCGGCGTCGCCGGGTAGCAGCGATTTCCAACCCGTGACGGCCCTGTTCTTAACAGGCTGAGTTGCGGGGTTGAGACCGAATTTCTAACTTGTGCCGTATGGTGCGAGGCGGGGGAGGGGCCGCACCGGGACAGGGAGGGCCCCCAAAGGGACGCGGGCGGATTCGACAGAACCACGAGCGATTCGACCACGTTGTCGATCGTTAACACGTGGGCTAGGCAACCACCGCCTTCCTGGCTACAATCCGCGGTATGGCCCCAGATATAGGATTGGCCCCGAAGGCTGACCCCAAGCTGTTGCCTGCCGCCAAGGCCACCGTCCTTGCGATCGTCAACCAGAAGGGCGGGGTCGGCAAGACCACCACCGCGATCAACCTGGGCGCTGCCCTGGCCGAGCTCGGACACTCCGTGCTGCTGGTCGACCTCGACCCCCAAGCCAACTCGACCTCCGGCCTCGGGTTGGATCCCGATCGGATTCGCAGCACCATCTACCAGCTCCTCGCGGGCGAAACCAGCGTGGAGGAGTCGATGGTGGAAACCACGGTGCCGCACCTCAGGCTCGTGCCTTCGCACATCGACCTCGCCGGCGCGGAGATCGAGCTCGCCTTGCTCGACGGGCGCGAGACCCGGTTGCGCACGGCGCTCGAGTCGGTGCCCGACGGTGTGGATTGCGTGATCATCGACTGCCCGCCCTCGCTGGGACTGCTCACGCTCAATGCGCTGACCGCAGCCACGAGCATGCTCGTCCCCACTCAGTGCGAATATTTCGCGCTCGAGGGATTGCGACACCTTCTCTACACCCACCAGCTCGTGCGCGCCCGCCTCAACCCCAAGCTCGAGATCGCCGGCATCCTGATGACCCAGTTCGACGCGCGCACCACGCTCTCGTGGGACGTTCTCGAGGAGGTGCGGCGCGCGCATCCGACGCACGTGCTGAAAACGATCATTCCGCGCAACGTTCGAATCAGCGAAGCGCCCAGCCATGGCAAGCCTGTGATCCAGTACGACCCCACATCCCGCGGCGCCGCCGCATATCGCGCCCTGGCAAAGGAGTTGTTGGAACGATGACCCCATCACGTATGCGCGGCCTTGGCCGCGGACTCGACGCACTCATCCCGATGTCACGCGATGGCGAGGCGATGGTGCCCCAGATGATCGCGGTCGACCAGATCCGTCCCTCGCATCAACAGGTGCG
>DASWGF010000263.1:0-5283 GCA_036393875.1 Candidatus Dormiibacterota bacterium | reverse complement strand
AGACGACCGGCTGCTGCGCGGGCGCGGCCACTTCACCGACGACATCGATGAAGGCGCATTGGAGTCGTGCATCGTGCGGTCTCCTTACGCCCACGCGCGCATCAAATCGATCGACGTAAGCGCGGCACGCGCGCTGCCCGGAGTGGTGGCCGTGTATGTGGCGGCCGATCTCCCCTTCGGCGCAACCGACCTGCCGATCCTCATCCCGCACCCCAACCTCACCCACGGCCGCACCCAGCGCTGCCTCGCCTCGCAGGTGGTGCGCTACGTGGGCGAGGCTGTCGCGTTCGTGGTCGCGGAGAATCGATACATCGCCGAAGACGCGGCCGACCTGGTCCAGGTCGACTACGAGCCGCTGCCGGTCGTAATCACGCCGGAGGTTGCGGCGGTCGCGGCGCACCTCGTGCACGACGACGTGCCCGGCAACGTCGCGGCGGAGTTGCTGCAGGAGGTGGGGGACGTGAAATCCGCGCTGGCCGCCGCGCCCCATCGCAAGCGCCTGCATCTCCGCTTCGAGCGTGGCGCCGCCAGCCCTATGGAGGGCCGCGCTGTTTGGGCGCGATGGTCCGAGACCGAGCACAGGCTCACGGTTTACGACTCGACCCAGTCGCCGACCTCGATCCGCGGGGGGCTCGCGGTGCTCTTCGGGCTCCCCGAATCGAACGTCGACGTGATCGCCCCAGACGTGGGCGGGGGCTTCGGGCCGAAGATCATGCTGTTCTACCCCGACGAGCTGCTGGTCCCGTTCGCGGCCATGCAGCTGGGGCACCCGGTCAAATGGACCGAGGACCGCCAGGAGCATTTCACCGCGGTCAACCAGGAGCGCGGCCAGGTGCACGACGTCGAAGTCGGCTTCGATGGCGACGGCCGCGTGCTTGCGCTCGATGACGACTTTATTCACGACGGCGGCGCCTACACGCCGTACGGAATCATCCTGCCGATCATCTCCGCCGCCCAGGTGCCGGGTCCGTACCGCGTGCCCAGCTATCGGGTGCGGTTTCGCGACATGTACACCAACGCGATTCCCACCTCGCCCTATCGCGGCGCGGGCCGCCCGCATGCGTGCTTCGTGATGGAGCGAACGCTCGATGCGATCGCCGCCGAGCTAGGGCTCGACCGCATCGATGTCCGTCGCCGCAACCTCATCCAGCCTGACCAGTTTCCCTACGAGGTCGGTGTCGTGTGGCAGGACGGAAACCAGGTCATCTACGACAGCGGTGACTACCCCGCGCTTGTGAATCGAGCGCTCGAGATGCTCGGCCCTCGACCCGAGGGCGATCACATCGGCATGGGCCTCAGCCCGTATGTCGAAGGGACTGGGATCGGGCCCTACGAGGGCGCGCACGTGCAGGTGCTGGTCTCGGGCAAGGTGGTGGCCTCTACCGGCATCCCAAACCAGGGACAGGCGCATGCCACCGTCTGGGCGCAGATCGTGGCCGACCAGCTGGGAGTAGACGTCTCCGATGTCGAGGTGTCGAGCGGCGACACCCGCAGATTCAAATGGGGCGTCGGCACATTCGCGTCCCGAGCGGCGATCATGGCCGGCAACGCGATGGCGGTGGCCGCGGGGATGGTCGCCGAGAAGGCGAAGCTCATCGCCGCCGAGCACCTGGAGGCGGATCCAGCGGACCTGGAGCTCGCCGGCGGCAGTGTACGCGTGAAAGGATCGCCCGACCGCGGCATCCCGCTCGCTGCAGTCGCGGTTCTCTCCAACCCGATGCGCTATGCATTCGGTGGCGGCACGGAAGCAGCGACCCAGTTCGCAGCCAAGCCACGGCCGGGACCGCCGTTGCCCGAGGGAGAGCAGCCTGGCCTGGAGGCGACCGGATACTTCAGCCCGGTCGGGTCCGCGTGGGCGGCGGGCTGCCACGCCGCGTATGTGCGGGTCGACCCGAAGACCTTCCGGCTCGAGATCCTCAAGTATGTGGTCGTCCACGACTGCGGTCGATTGATCAATCCCCTGGTGGTTGAGGGCCAGATCGAGGGCGGCGTGGCGCAAGGGATCGGAGGCGCGTTCTACGAACGCCTTGCCTACGACGCCGACGGGCAGCTCCGGAACGCGTCTTTCATGGAGTTCCTGATGCCCTACGCGACCGAGATCCCCGCGATCGAGATCGACCACATGGAAACGCCGTCACCACTGAACCCGCTGGGCATCAAGGGCGCGGGGGAGGCGGGGGTGATACCGGTGGGCGCCGTGATCGCGGCAGCGGTCGAGGAGGCACTCGGCGTTCCGATCACAGAGATGCCGCTCTCGCCGCTGAAGCTCTACGAGCTTTTCACCTCCCCACCACGTGGGGAGGTCGGCCGGCTCGCGTAGCGAGTTGGCCGGGTGGGGACGATCACTCTGGAAGGGCGCCTTTCTATGCCTCTAGTCCATCTAGCGGTTCGCAATGGTGTAGGCGGCTACGTTTCTGCCCTCACGACGGCGGCGACGATGTTGCCGCCCGGCGGTCCTTGGTGTGAGTTGCGCTCGCCTCCGCTCACGTAGTTGGTGGTGCGGCCCGTCACCGACGCCACCAGCATGCCTCCCAGCGCCTTCCCGATCTGATATGCGTCCGCGTCGTCCAGGAGCGTGATCCTCTGCCCGCGGATCTGATCGCTCCCCGGGATGACCGACTTGGCAAAGACATGAACCAGGCGCGATAAATCGGTTTCAGACGGCAGGGCGCTGAACTTCAGGCCGGCAGCGCGAAGCGCATTCCTCACGCCCTCGGCATCGATGAAGTCGCGGGTCACGGCGTGGCCGATCCGCACCCGGCTCCGCGACGTGACCGAGTTGCCGAAAACCACGACCTCGCCGTGGCGCTTCTCGCCCCCTGAGGAGGTCATGGCCACCTCGGAAAACAGGTTCCAGTCGCGGCGAACCACTGCGTCCGACAGCGACGACTCCGGGACCTCGCCGAGCGCCATCGCCACACCGAGCGCGGCCGCGTCGTTCGCGTACACGCCCGCGCCCTCGGGTCCGAACGTGAGGTCATGCGAGACCACCGTCTTCCCGCGTGACTCCGCGTCCTTGATGCTCGCGGTCGTCAGGCCTGGCACCTTGACCATCACCAGGTGGACGTCCTTGGGATCGGTCAGGCCTGCATCCTTCATCGCCACGTGCGTGGCCGCGGCCACCTTGCGGATCTGGCCCATGCGTCCGACTTCCTCGGGAGGCATCGGGTCGGACCCCGCCCGCCCGACGACCATCATCTTTTCACCGTGCGCGTCGGCGTCCTGATCCGGAACATCGACGAATTCCCGGGTGATGGCGGCGATGTGCGGTGTGATCACGCCCGGGCAGCCGCCCGATAGCACGAAGATCACCTGCTTGGCCACCTCGCTCGCCGGAATGCCAAGGAACTTGCCCGTCCATTCGCGCAGCACCACGTCGGCCCAAACGCGACCCCAGTCGTCGTGCGCGCCGGTCCCCTCGGTTTTTCCCACGAGCGCGACGAGCGTGTCGGGTTTGATCTTTCCCGAGTCCGCGAGTGCCTGCAGCCCGGTGGTGTCGGCCGGCGTGGCCATGGGACAGACGAACAGTTCGACCTTTTGAGCTTTCATCACGTACGCATTGTCAGGCGGCGTCGGGCGGGCGCTGGAATCCGAAGCCCGGCTTCGACTCGAGCTGCTCCGCTAGGGCCAGCAGCTGCCACTCGCGGCCCGATGGCGCGACGAGCTGCACGCCGACCGGCAGCCCGTCGTGCAGGCCGGCCGGCACCGACACGGCAGGTGTGTGGGCGAAGCTCACCGGCAGCACGAACTGGATGTATCGCCCGTAGGGCTCGCTGAGGAAAGGCGGCACGGCCTCGATCGGCATTGGGACCAGGCCCAAGGTGGGGGTGAGCAGGAAGTCGAAGTCGGCGAGCACCGGCTTGACCACGATCCGAAAGGCAGCGGCGGTCGCACTCTCGAAAGCGCCGAAGTAGTCGAGCGCGGACAGCGCGCGTCCCTGCTCGACCAGCTTGCGGATGCCGAGTGCGAACAGTTGCGGGTCGGCGGGGAAGGACGCCATGCTCGCCCGCCGCACCACCGCGTAGCCCGCTGCCACCGCCTCCGATTCCCATGCGATCCGCTTCACGCGATGCCCGGCCGACTCGAGCGCATCGGCTGCCCGGCGGCAGGCGTCGGAGCACGCGGCGTCCATCCCCAGGGCGGTCGTGTCCGCGACGCCGATCCGGAGGCCGTTTGCAATCGGCGACTTCTGAGGTACGGCGGAGTCCGCCATCACAGAGAAGAGCAGCCTCACATCTGCGACGGTCCGACCGAGCGGGGCGACGACCGAAAGCCCGGCCGGGTCGGCTATCTCACAGGGCACTCGATCCGGCGAGGGGCGGAGCCCGACCAGGCCGCAGCACGAGGCTGGAATGCGAATCGAGCCGCCCATGTCAGTCCCCATCGCGACCGAGGCCATCCCCGCGGCCACGGCCGCAGCGCTGCCCCCGCTCGATCCGCCTGGGGTGACACCTGTTCGCCAGGGGTTGTTGGTGGCGGGGAAGATGGCGTTGGTCGTCCCGACCGCGGCCGCGAGCTCCGGTAGGTTGGTCTTGCCCAGGATGGCGGCGCCGGCCGCCCGGGCTCGCGCCACGGGTACGGTGTCTGAGCCGGCGATGCGGTCGCGCCACACGGCGCTGCCGTCCGTCCACGGCATCCCCGCCACCGGCAGGTTGTCCTTCACGGCCAGCGTCACACCTGACATCGGGCCGGCCGCCGCTCGCGCGTTTCGGTCCACGTGCACGTAGGCATGGATGCGCGGGTCCAACCGCTCGATGGCGGCCAGATGCGCCCGCACCACGGCCTGTGGGTCGTCGGTCATCGTGATTACCAGCCATTGTCGTTCGGAGCCGCGAGCTTGACATCTGAAATTCAACGGCCGTAGAATTCAATGGCCGTTGAATTAACCGGAAGGAGGCAGGTGGGAATGTCGAGTCGAAGGGAATCGCTAAGGGGTTTCGTACCACCTCTGGTCGGAGGCCTGGTCATCGTGGTCGTGTTCATAGGCCTTATCGGGACCGCTATTCGCAGTCCGCAACCGCACGACATTCCGGTGGGCCTGGTCGGACCGGCCCCCGCCGTGCAGCAGATCTCGTCATCGTTTGGCGCCAACGCGCCCGGCGCATTCCAGTTCACGACGTACCCCTCCGAGCAAGACGCCCGGGCGGCGCTCGACGATCGGTCCGCGGACGGCGTCCTGCTCCTCGGCAGCGGAACTCTGATCGTGGCCGGGGCAGCGGGCGATGGGGCGACGGGCGTCATCACGGCAGCTTTCACGAACGCCTTCAAGGCGCAAGGGAAGGC
>DASWGF010000262.1:0-2102 GCA_036393875.1 Candidatus Dormiibacterota bacterium | reverse complement strand
TCTCCATCTCGGTCACCATCTCGAGAAACTCCCTGCGCTCGATGATCATGTTCACCGTCAGCAGGATGGCCAGGGCGGCGGTCATGGACGACATGAACAGATCGATGTCGTGCCCCGAGAGGGACGCATACACGTCGCCGGCCGAGGCCAGCAGAAGCGTCATCCACGGCAGGGCGAGCTGCCAGAGATCGAGGGGAGCCGGCTGGGTCGCCGCTTTTGGTGGGGCGACTGGATAGACGGCGGCCAGCCCGATCAGCAGAAAGCCCGCAAACCATCCGGTGTCGATGACGTTGCCCACTGCTCCGAACGCGCCCTGGGCATTGAGGTAGGCGAAGGCGCTGTCGGCGATCGAGTACAGAGCGACGCCGGCGAGGAGGAAGGCCATCCTGCCGGCCTGCTGCTGGCTCGCCCGCCGGATGGCGAGAATGAGGATCGTGCCGATCAGGATGTCGCTGACCGGGTAAGCCAGATCGAGGAGCTTCGTACTGCTGTTGGAGAGCCAGACCGACTTCAGCCCGAATGCCCACGCCGTCGATGTCAGGGCAATGGCGACGATGACGCCATCGAACCAGACCCGCCAGTGCGACGACGTCCCCCGCGGGGCGCTCCAGAACGCTCGTATGCCGAAAAAGGCGAAGGGAACCGCGGAGAGGAATCCAACGTCAGCCAGCGACGGATACGGCGTGGGGATCTTCAGGCCGACCTCGAAATAGGACCACGCGATCTCGCCTGCCGCCCACAGTCCGGTCGAGATGCTCATCAGCGCCCAAGCCAACCTGTCTCTGCCTGTAGACCGCGTCGATGCCCATGCGCATGCAGCGGAGGCGAGCGCCGCTGCTACCGCTTCGCCGATGTCGTCCACGGCTGTGACTCCTCGCGGACCGAGGAGCAGGTAGCGGATGTCGAGGGCATACACGATCGACACGATCGCGACTGCCGCCACGGCGATGGCAAAGGTCCTCTGCCGGCGGTCCCACGACGCCCACGTGCTCATTTGACGAACGAAAGTTAAGCAGCCCGCGCGGCCGATTCATCCGTCTAATCGGCCCTTCGGTAGAATCAACCGGCTGCAGCCGGGCGGCTGGCGGAACTGGTAGACGCGCACGTTTGAGGGGCGTGTGAGGTAACTCATCCGGGTTCGAGTCCCGGGTCGCCCACCACCCGTCTCGTTTTGTCTGGGCGGGCGCCAATAGATCCTTAAGTCGAGCGCGCGTGCCTGCCCTATGCAACAATCCGGCCGCCCCAACCCCACCCGCCACGCCCGATGGAGGAAATCGCGATGCCGGTGTTCATCCCCAAGCCGGAAGAGCAGGTCACGTACTTCCAGGGAGTCCTGGAGCATGGCGAGCAGGTGCAGGCCGCCTTCTGGTGCGAGCAGCGCCTCTTCTGGCTCGTCCACTGGTTGATCGAAGAGCTCCCGCTCGGCGAAATCATCTTCATGTCGCTCCGGCACCGATATTTCGCGGCGCTGACCGACCGCCGTCTCATCCTCATGGGCTCGTCAGGCATGCACAAGCCAAATCCGGGCAAGCTGGAGTCCCTCCAGCGGCCCACAATCCAAACGACGAACTTTCGCAAATGGCTGGGCGGCAGCGTCAGCCTTGATCTGATGGCCAACGGCACGCTGCGCCGCTTCAAGGTGCCCAGGTCGCAGAGCGCGCAGGCGGAGGCCGTGCGCAACCTCGGCGCTGCCTAGCCCCACCAGGAGCTTCGGGCCCGGACTTCGCGGATCCGCACCGCTAAACGCACGCCCACGCCAGCCCTTGCCATCACACTGATCGCGTGACCGAGGAGGGTAAGGAGCTCGACCCCGCGACCGAGTTCCGGCAGCTTTACGACCAGCAGTACGTCTCCGTCTACCGCTCCATTCGCGGTGTGGTCCTCGAGTCGTCAGCCGCCGAAGACCTGACCCAGGAGACCTTCGTGCGCGCCTACCGGGCCCGCCATCGCTACACGCCGACTGCTCCCCCCGGCGCCTGGCTTCGGAGGATCGGGATCAACCTCGCCATCTCGTACCTGCGCCGCCAGAAGCTGGCCCGCGTGCTGCCGGCCCGCCTCTACACCCCGCCCGATCGGCGGGACTACGACCGCGCCGAGGCCCG
>DASWGF010000261.1:0-8306 GCA_036393875.1 Candidatus Dormiibacterota bacterium | reverse complement strand
TGATCGGCGGCCTCTACGCGGCAAGCGGGCAGCGATCCGGGTTCTACGAGGTGGCACCGGACGGGAGTCTTGGCGATTACCTCGGCAGGAAGAGGCCGGACCTCAATTCGATGCGAGGCATCAAAGTCCCAAAGGCGAGCTAACTTCTTTCCGCGCCCCTCTCCCCGATGGGGAGAGGGAATCACTGCTTTCTTAGTCTTTGGAGGAGTTGCCGATGGCGGCCTGGGCCGCGGCCAGCCGTGCCACCGGCACGCGGAACGGGCTGCACGAGACGTAGTTCAGGCCGAGTGAGTGACACAGGTGGATCGACTCGGGGTCGCCGCCGTGCTCGCCGCAGATGCCGATCTCCATCTTTGGCCGCGTCTTGCGCCCTTCGGTCACCGCAATCGCCATCAGCCGGCCGACGCCGTTCTCGTCGATAGTCTCGAACGGGTTGCGCGGCAGGATCTTCTGCTCGAGGTACCTGACGATGAAGTGCCGCTCGGCGTCGTCGCGGGAGTAGCCGAACGTCGTCTGCGTCAGGTCGTTGGTGCCGAAGGAGAAGAACTCGGCCTCGACCGCGATCTCGCCCGCGGTGAGCGCCGCACGCGGGATTTCGATCATGGTGCCGAACTTGTAGGGCACGCGCACGCCCTTTTCCTTCTGCACCGCTTCGACTACCGGCTTCAGCTCCTGGTGCGCGCTGCGCACCTCCGCGAGCGTGCCGGCGAGCGGGATCATGATCTCCGGTTTCGCGTCGACCTTCTTCTTGCGCAAGTCGCAGGCCGCTTCCATGATCGCCCGCACCTGCATGCGCGTGATCTCGGGGAACAGCACCGACAGCCGCACGCCACGCAATCCCAGCATGGGGTTGGCCTCGTGCAGCTCTTCCACTCGAGCAAGGATCTTCTCGAGCCGCTTCAGCTCGGCCGGATCCTTGTCGGTCGCCTTGAGTGTCGCAATCTCGTCCACGAGGCCGTCGCGATTGGGCAGGAACTCGTGCAGGGGCGGGTCGATCAGCCGGATCACCACGGGCAGGCCCTTCATCACAGAGAGGATCCCGTGGAAGTCGCTGCGCTGGATCGGCAGGAGTAAGTCGAGCTGCTTCTCGCGCTCCTTGGTGGTGGTGGCCATGATCATCGCCTGCACGATCGGCAGCCGGTCCTGCTCCATGAACATGTGCTCTGTTCGGCACAGCCCCACGCCTTGCGCACCGTTCTCGCGCGCCTTGGTGGCGTCGCGCGGATAGTCGGCGTTGGCCCAGACCTCGAGGCGCCGGATCCCGTCAGCCCAGCTCAGGATCGCGTTCGCCTGCGGATGCTTGCTCAGCGGCTTGGGGTCGATCGTCGGCACCCGGCCGAGATAGACGTCGCCGGTGAGGCCGTCGATGGTGATCTCCTCGCCTTCTTTGACGGTGGTGCCGTCGACCGAGAACGAGCGCGTGCTCAGGTTCACCATCACCTTGCTGGCGCCGACGATGCACGGGCGGCCCATGCCGCGCGCGACCAGGGCGGCATGGCTAGCTGTGCCGCCTGTCTGCGTGAGGATGCCCTTGGCCTCGACCATGCCGTGAACGTCGTTCGGGTTCGTCTCGACTCGGACCAGGATCACAGCCTTGCCTTGCTTGCCCCACTCCTGCGCAGTGTCGGCGTCGAAGACGGCCTGGCCGGTGGCGGCGCCCGGCGAGGCGGGCACGCCGCGCGTGAGCGCCTGAACCTTTGCCGATGGGTCGACACGCGGGAACAGAAGCTGCTCCAGCTGGCGAGGCTCGACGCGCGCGACCGCTTCCTTGCGGTTGATCAGGCCCTCGGAAACCATATCGACGGCGATCCTCACCGCCGCCTCGCCCGTCCGCTTGGCGGAGCGGGTCTGGAGCATGTACAGCTTCCCGCGCTCGACTGTGAACTCGAGGTCCTGCACGTCCTTGTAATGCTTCTCGAGCTTGCGGGCATAGCCCTCGAACTCCGCGTAGACCTTGGGCAGCCTGCGCTTCAAAGCCGAGATCGGCTCGGTATCCCGCACGCCGGCGACGACGTCCTCACCCTGCGCGTTGGCCAGGTAGTCGCCGTACAGCTCCCTCTTGCCCGCGATCGGGTTGCGAGTGAAGGCGACGCCGGTGCCTGAAGTCGGTCCCATGTTGCCGAACACCATCATCTGTACGTTTACGGCGGTGCCGAGATCGTCGGGGATGCGCTCCACGCGGCGATAGGTCTTCGCGCGGTCGGTGTTCCACGACTTGAACACCGCCTCGATTGCGGCGCGCAGCTGCACGACCGGGTCGGATGGAAACTCGTGGCCCGTCGCGTCCCTATATATGGCCAGGAAGCTGGTTACGAGCTTGCGAAGATCCGCGGGCTTCAGCTCGGGGTCGGTCTTGACCTCCGCGCGCTTCTTGGCTTCGCTCAATGCGTGCTCGAACTTTTCGCCATCGATACCCATCACGGTCTTCCCGAACATCTGGATGAAGCGGCGCCGGGCGTCGAGCGCAAAGCGCTCGTCTTTGGTCAGGGCCGCCAGGCCTTTGGTGGTCTCTTCATCAAGGCCGAGGTTGAGAACCGTGTCCATCATGCCGGGCATCGAGAACTTGGCCCCGGAGCGAACGCTGACCAGCAGGGGATTGTGTGGGTCGCCGAAGTGCTTGCCGGTCTTCCGTTCGAGGGTCTTCAGCGCGGTGGTGGTCTGCTCCCACATTCCGGGCGGGAACTTGCCTTTGTTGGCGAGGTAGGCGCGGCAGGCTTCGGTGGTGATGGTGAAACCGGGCGGGACGGGCATGCCCGCCTTGGTCATCTCAGCGGCGCCCGCGCCCTTGCCGCCCAGGAGGTCGCGAGGCTCTCCGTGCGCGCTGCGCGCCGCGGCGGATCCCTCCGTGAAGTGGTAGACCCATTTATGCGCAGCCATCAGCAGAATCTTATCCGCGGCCGCAACGGGCTCGTTTCTCCCCACCCGGCGCGCTGCGCGCGCCGACCTCCCCACTGCGTGGGGAGGCGAGGGATTACGCCACTTCCCGTTCTGGTTCGGGTGTTGGTTCGATCCTCAGGTCGCCGAGGCCCGCTCGATCGTAAAACCGCCGCAGCGGGCGGGGCGCCCACCAGTTCCATTCGCCGAGCAGTCGCATGACCGCCGGCACGACCAGGGCCCGAACCAGCGTGGCGTCGAGGGCGACCGCGATCGCCAGCCCGATGCCGATGGCTTTGATGATCACCACCTCGGCAAGACCGAAGGCGAGGAACACGGTGACCATGATCGCTGCGGCGCCGGTGATGAGGCGCCCGGTCCTCTCGAGGCCGTGCGCGACCGCCAGGGTGTTATTGCCCGTGCGGACGTACTCCTCGTGGATCCGGCTGACGAGCAGCACCTCGTAGTCCATCGACAGTCCGAACACGATCGAGAACAGGATCACGGGGATGCTCGGGTCGATCGACTGAGGCGTGAAGCCGAGCAGGGTCGAAAGGTGTCCCTGCTGGAAGATCCACACCAGGGCCCCGAACGACGCGCCGATGGAGAGGAAGTTCAACAGCACCGCCTTGAAGGGCAGCACCACCGAACCGGTGAGCAGAAACAGCACGATCAGGGTGGCGAACACGACGAACCCGACGGCCAAGGGGGTGCGGTCGACGATGAACTTGATCACGTCGAGGTCAACCGCCGTCTGGCCGCCCACCAGCACCTGGCCGCCGTCGCCCACGCCTGGAAGGCCGCGGATGGAGTTGACGATTGCGCGCGACGCGTCGGACGTCGCGGGCGATGCGGTTGTGGCCTGGATCAGAACGATGTGCGCGCCCGCCCCGGCGGTGGTGACGTGGAGAACCCCGGGAATGGCGGCGATGCGCAGTGCCAAATCCGACTGAGCGCTGATGCGCGCAGGTGTTTGCGGCGAGCCGTCGGGGTAGTCGACCACGATGTTGAAGGTCGTCTGATCCTGACCGGGGAAGTTATTGATCATCTGGTCGTAGCCCTGCCTCGCCTCCAGGCGCGTGGGCAGCATGTCCACGTCGCCGTTGGCCAGCCTCAACTGGACGAATGGCGAGGCCGCGAGCAGGAGAAAACCGGTCGTGGGCAGAAGGACGACGATCGGGCGGCGCATGACCCATGTCGCCAGGCCACGCCAGAAACCGCCGCCGGTCCGGGTGCCCCGGAAGATCGGGATGCGGAGCCGGTTCACGGCGGGTCCGACGATCGAGAGCAGAGCCGGCAGGAAGGTGAGACCGTAGATGACCGCAACTGCGACCACGATCGCACCCGCAGCTCCCATCGAGGCCAGGAATGTGCCCTGGTAGAAAAGCATCGCGGACAGGCCGACGGCGACTGTGATCCCGGAGAACGTGATCGCCCGCCCGGCGGTCGCCATGGTCGTCGCGATCGCATCTTCACGGCCGGCGCCGCGCGCAAGCTCGTCCCGGAAGCGGTTCACGACGAAGAGCGAGTAGTCGATGGAAACACCGAGTCCGATCAGCGTGACGATGTTGAGCGCGTACTGCGAGACGTCCGTGAAACGGTTCAGGAAGAACGTCCCGGCGAGGCCGCCGATGATCGTGAGCACGCCTACGCCGAGCGGCAGGCCGGCGGCCACGAGCGACGCGAAGATGATGACGAGCAGCAGAAGCGTGAGCGGCAGCGTCACAAACTCAGCCCGCTGAAGGTCAGCCTCGAGCGTCTTGTTGAAGGCTTCGTTGATGGCCACGAACCCCGTGCCCATCACGGTGAGCCTGTCCGAGTGCACCTGGGCGCGCAGCGCGTCGTAGTCCTTGCGGGCCTGCATGCCGGTGGACTTGAGGTCGACGCTGACCAGAGCCTGGTGGCCGTTCGTGGAAGTGAAGGCTTGCGCGACCCGCGCGTTGGGCGCGTTGTATGGCGTGACGATCGAGCTGATGTGAGAGTCGCCCTGGATCGGCGCCAATGCAGCCGTGACAGCATCCTTGTACGCCGGGTCGCCGACCGACAGAGTCATGCTCGAGAAAACAAGGACGAAATTCGATGTGGCCGGGCTACCTGACTTGAGGTCGGACGTGATGAGGTTGCCGGCCCGCGCCGACTCGAGGTTGCTTGTCAGCGGCCCACCGCTCGTGAGCGTGCCGCCCATGAGCAGGCCCGCAACGGAGACGGCAAGCAGCACGCCGGACCCGGCCAGCGTGGCCCATCGAAACCTGTAGACGAAACGACCCCACCTGGCGAACATTTCCCTCTCTCCCTGGTGGCGCCTAAGCGCCCGAATTCGTCGAGTAGACGGCTGACAACGACATGGCGGCGAGAGCGTCAACAGCCTCGTCCGCGTCGAACTCCGGGTCGACCATTTTCTGGACCATGATTCCGAGGACCCCCGCCCAGACCGCGCTCGCGATCGCGCGCGCCGGCGTCGGATCGGCCTCGCGCTCGGCGAGGACCTGGCGCGCGAGATCCTCGACGTGAGCGCGTTCGGTGCGGATGTTTTCGCGGATCCCGGCTCCGATCTCCTTGTCATGGAGGCCGACGCCGATCAGCTGGATATAAAGGGAGTGCGCATCGGGCCGGGTCCTGAGAAGAACCTTGAAGTTCTCAAAGGCCGCCATCGCGCCCTCGGTTCCCTCCGCCGTGTAGACGTCCATCTTCTTGCAGACCTCGAAGAGCACGGCGATGACCAGCTGCTGCTTCGACTTGAAGTAGTAGTGGACAAGGCCCTGGGCCACGCCCGCCTCCTCGGCGATGACCTTGATAGAGGTGTTCTCGTAGCCCTGGCGGCTCAGAACGGCGAAGGCGGCCTGGAGGATTTTTTCACGGTTTTCGCTTGACAACTGAGGCCTTTCTCCCTGGGTTGCACATGCTGGTTGAATGCTCAACCAAATCTGGTTGGTCATTCAAACACACAGAGATGAAGCTTGTCAAGCGGGCGGGAGCGAAGGCCGGCGGTCGGGGCGGACCGCCGGCATGGAGTTGGGGAAGGGTCCGCCTCGCCCCTCAGGCGGTGAGATTATCGAACGTGATCGTTTGAAGGTCCCCGACGATTTCGAACGAAAGGGAGCCCCGAAACTTGCGACGGCCGCCTGCCAAGCGGCCAGGAGATGACCAGATGACAGAGCCGAGGAAGATCGCCCGCTATGGCTGGATCCCCGACCTGCCCGACGAGCGCGACCACATCTACGCGGCGCCGCCGCAGTTCCTGAGCGCGCTTCCGCCGGCCACCGACCTGCGAGCGCTATGTCCCGGCGTATACGACCAGGGCATGCTCGGCAGCTGCACGGCGAACGCGATCGGCGGCGCGATCGAGTTCGATCGCATGAAGCAAAAGCTCACCGACTTCGTGCCGTCGCGGCTGTTCATCTACTACAACGAGCGGCTGATTGAAGGGACGGTCAACTCCGACAGCGGGGCTCAGATCCGCGATGGCGTCAAAACCGTGGCGAGCCAGGGCGTGTGCCCCGAACCAGAGTGGCCGTACGACATCTCGAAGTTCACCCAGAAGCCGCCGGCGAAGGCTTACACCGATGCGGCGACCGACCGCGCCGTCTCGTACCAGAGCCTCATCCAGGACTTGAACCAGATGAGGGGATGCCTCGCCTCGGGCTACCCGTTCGTGTTCGGGTTCACCGTCTACGAGAGTTTCGAAAGTGCGGCCGTCGCAAAAAGCGGGCACGCCCCGATGCCGGCTCCAAGCGAGCGGGCGATCGGCGGCCATGCGGTCATGGCCGTCGGCTACGAGGATGCGAATCAGTGGTTCCTGGTGCGCAACTCGTGGGGTCCCCGGTGGGGCCTGGCGGGCTACTTCACGCTGCCGTATGCCTACCTCATCCAGTCGAGCCTCTCATCGGACTTCTGGACGATTCGAATTGTCGGCCCGTAAATCACTGCGCCCGGGAGTGATCTCATGAGCGGTTGGGCCCAGAAATGTCGAAGAATCGGCGCGGGTAGACTCGCTTTCTCGTGACGATTGACTGGCACCATGAGTCCTGGCTCTGGTTTGCCGTATTCCTTGCCGTCGGGGTGATACTCGGCCTTGCGGGTCACCGATGGAGATCCCTCCAGACTTACCTGGTTTTTCTCGCGCCTATTGCCGCTGCAGTGCCTCTGCTCTACTACGTAATCGAAGGAAGCGTTAGCGAGTGTTCGGGCGCCGGTGCCACCTTTCGGTGCGTAGAGGTCACTTACGCGTCCTCGTGGGACGCGTCCGGCTGGACGCTCGTGGGAGCCGTGATTCTTCTCACCCTGGCACCTGCCGTGTCGGCATGGTTGCGAAATGCGCTGCCGTCGGTACTGGCAGCGATCGCGTTGCTGGTGCTATTCGCTATTTACCCGGTGTTCCTGTGGTCGTGGGTGCCCGCGTGGGCTTTGGTACTTGCCGCGGCCATCGCCGGTCCGCCCTCGCGTGAGACGAACGCGAAGGGGACGGCAGCCCTTAAGGTCTAGCAAGATGAAATGGCTCTTCGGCAACAAGGACAAGAAGAAGCCGGCGAGCCAGGAGGCTCTTGATCAGCTCACCCTTCAGCAGCTGGCTCAAGCGGGTGGGAATCTCGAGAAACCTACAGAGGTCGTCAATTACCTATACGTGCCCACCCAGGAGCTGGCACAACAGGCCGGCGCCGAGCTGCGACAAGCCGGTTACTCGGTGGAGGTCCGCCCCGCGGCGACGGGATCCAACTGGCTCACCCTGGCGAAAATCGATCTCGTGCCCAGCGCCCAGAACATCCAGTTGCTTCGAGATCGGTTCGAGGCCCTGGCTGCGAGGTCGGGCGGCGAATACGACGGCTGGGAGGCGGCGGTCACCAAGTAGGGCACCTGATAATTGCGTCATGCCTGACTCCAAAACGACCCGTTCGGCGCGCCTGGCCGACCAGTTCGAGGCGGCGCAGGAGAGCTTCATCCGCCTCGTCGAGTCGCTGACCGTCGAGCACTGGCGCATGACTGGGAAGAACACGCCCGAGCTGCGAATCAACAACCAGGACGAGAGCCGATTCGTGGGTGTGATCGCCCACCACGTAGCGGTCAATCAAGACTGGATCATGAGCCGGATCAACGCGATCATCGACGACCAGCCGACGCCGCCGGTCGACTTCACGGAGATCAATGCCCGACATGCGAACGAGCATGCGCATGCGACCAGGGGGGAGGTCCTGGCCTTGTTGCGGGAAAGCAAACCCCGGCTCGGCAAAGAGATTCGGGCGATTGCGGACCACCAGCTCGACAAAGAGCGCCAGCTGCCCTCGGGGACGATGACCGTGCAGCAGCGCATCGAGCGCGTGCTGATCGGCCACATGAAGTCGCACCAGGCTTCGATCGAAGCCACCATCTCCTAGGGGGCGATAGGCTCGGCGCCATGATCGGGCCGTGGACGCATGATGAGACGAGCGCGTCCGGCC
>DASWGF010000260.1:0-4217 GCA_036393875.1 Candidatus Dormiibacterota bacterium | reverse complement strand
CCCGCCACCACCAGCGGCCGCCGCGCGCCCTGAAGCGCGGACGCGAGGTTGGCGAGCTGAGCCTGGGTGGGCAGCATGCGGCCGCTCGTGATGCTCTGCCCCGATTCGCCTTCCGCGGACGGAGCCTGGCCTGGCGGCGGCACCAGCGGCTCGCGAAACGGCAGGTTGATGTGGACCGGGCCGCCGGCGGCTTCCGCCACCGCCCTCGCCGCGAGCCGCCTCCAGACCCGCGCCGCGCCCGGGATTTCGACGGGAGGGCCCGGGTCGAAGAACCAGCGCACCGCGGTGCCGTAGAGATGCTGCTGGTCGATCGCCTGGTTCGCGCCTACGTCTTGCAGCTCGGGCGGCCGGTCTGCGGTGATGACGATCAGGGGCGTCCGCGAATACGACGCCTCGATTACGGCGGGATGAAACTCGGCAGCCGCCGTGCCCGAGGTGCACACCAGCACCGCCGGCTTGCCCGTGGCCTTTCCGAGCCCGAGGCCAAAGAACGAGCCCGACCGCTCGTCGATCTGGATGATGACCTTGATCCGCGGGTGGCGCTGCAGGGCCATCGCGATCGGCGCTGAGCGCGAGCCTGGCGACACGCATGCGTACTCGACACCCTGCGCGGCGAGCTCATCGACGAAAGTGGCGGCGAATGTCTGCGCTATGTCCATAGAGTTCTAACTGTGGCGATTCTGGAGGGTGCCGACGTGCGCCTCAACTATTTCGTCGCCGGTGAAGGCACGCCGGTCACCCTTCTCCACGGCTTCACGCAGAGCGGTCGCAGCTGGCAGGAGCTCATCTCGACCATGCCCACCGGTTGGCAGTGGGTGGTGCCCGACCTTCGGGGCCATGGTGAGACGCGCATCCAGGTCGGCGCGCCTTGCACGATGGACGCCTGCACCGCGGACCTCGAGATGCTGTGGAACGACCTCGGGATCGAGCGCACTCACCTCGTCGGCTACTCGATGGGCGGCCGGCTTGCGCTGCACGTGGCGACGAGGCTCCCCGAGCGCGTCCTGTCGCTGCTGACGATCGGCGCCCACGCGGGCCTCGAGGAGGACGCACGGGAGGGACGGCGTCAGGGCGACGAGGCGCTCGCTGAACGGATCGAACACGAGGGGCTCGAGGCGTTCGTCAACTACTGGACTGCCCTGCCCATGTTCGAGGGCCTGGAGCGGCGCGGGCCGTCGTTCGTCGCGCAGGTGCGCGCCGAGCGCATGGGGAACACGGTGGCCGGGCTGGCGGCCTCGCTGCGCGGAATGGGCGCGGGCGCGATGCAGCCTCTGTGGGACGACCTCCCTCAAGTCAGAGTCCCGAGCACCTTCGTCGCAGGCCAGCTCGATCATGGCTACGTCGCCTCCGCGCGCCGGCTGGCGGCGCTGGTGCCCAACGGGAGAATCGAGATCGTCCTGCGCGCCGGCCACGCCGTGCACCAGGAGCGGCCGGAAGCGTTCGCGCGCGTGCTCGCCGCTCACCTCGCGGCGGCGGGAACGCCGGCGACCGACTCCAGCTCGACCACCGCATGAAGGCCCGCGGCGTAGCGAGCCGCGCCCAGCCGCTCCTGGTCGAGCATGCCGCCGCCGGCGACCGCGCGCAGCACGAACGCCCTGCATCCCAGCTTGACCTGGCGCTCCACCTCGCGAGCGACCTGCTCTGGATGGATGACGGTGATGTAGCCGCTGCTCATATGAGCAACCCCAGGGTCAGCAGCAGCGCGTAGGCGATCTCCGCTGCGGCCATCTGCTTGAGCGCGGCCACGAGCGACGGACCGCTGCGAGTGGCGAAGGCGGTGCGCAGTGGCATCGCGGCGATCGGGATCGCGAAAAACGCGAGCGCCACAGTCACGCCTGCGAATCCGAGCACGGACATGATGATCGGCACCACGAACGCGGCACCGACGATGAGGACGAGCAGGATCAAGGTGCGGTCGCGGCCGATCCTCGTCGCCAGGGTCCGCTTGCCGGCGGCGGAGTCCGTTTCGATGTCGCGAAGGTTGTTCAGGACGAGGATCGCGGTGGCGAGAAATCCGATTCCGCAGCCGGCGAGGACGGCCAGCGGCGACACGCGCAGCGCCTCGACATACACCGTGCCGATGGTCGCGACCAGGCCGAAGAAGACGAACACGAAGAGCTCCCCCAGGCCGAGATATCCGTAAGGACGTGGCCCGCCGGTGTAGAGCCAGCCCGCGAGAAGGCAGGCCGCTCCGACGATGAGCAATCGCCAGTCGGTCGCAAGGCTGAGCGCGAGACCGGCGGCGCCGGCGACTCCGAAGGCAGCCAGCGCCGCCCATCTGACCTGCTCAGGCGCGACGACCCCTGAGGATGCCGCGCGGACCGGACCCACCCGCCGCGGTGTATCTGCGCCGCGGACGAAGTCCGAATAGTCATTGGCGAAGTTCACCCCGACCTGCATCGCAAGAGCGACGACCAGCGCGCCCAATCCCGCCGCGGGCCGGATGCCGCCCTGGTGGATGGCGACCGCGGTGCCCGCGAGGACCGGCGCGACGGAAGCGGCAAGCGTCGCGGGTCGGACCGCCGACCACCAGACGCTTCCGGGCGTAAGAGCTGGAGCCGTGGCAATCACGTCAGGGTCTCTTTGGGAACTTTGAGAAGTCGGGCTTTCGCTTTTGCACATACGCGTCGCGGCCTTCCTGCGCCTCTTCGCTCATGTAATAGAGAAGCGTCGCGTCGCCCGCGAGCTGCTGGATTCCGGCCAGCCCATCATCGGCAGCGTTGAAGCTCGCCTTGAGCAGGCGCAGGGCAAGCGGGCTGAGCTCGAGCATGCGGCGGCACCAGGCGACTGTCTCCTGCTCGAGCGATGCGAGGGGCACGACCTTGTTGACGAGCCCCATCGCCAACGCCTCCTGCGCGTCGTACTGCTCACAGAGGAACCAGATCTCGCGGGCCTTCTTCTGCCCGACGATACGGGCGAGGAGGCCCGCACCGTAACCGCCATCGAAGCTCCCGACCTTCGGCCCGGTCTGGCCGAAGCGGGCGTTGTCGGCGGCGATGGTCAGGTCGCACACGACGTGGAGCACGTGGCCTCCGCCGATCGCGTAGCCGGCCACCATCGCGATCACGGGCTTGGGGAGACGCCGGATCTGGACCTGCAGGTCGAGGACGTTGAGCCGGCCTGTGCCCGTCGGATCGACGTAGCCGTCGTCGCCGCGGATGCGCTGGTCGCCGCCGGAGCAGAAGGCCTCGGTGCCGGCCCCGGTCAGGATGACGACGCCGATCTTCGGATCGTCGCGAGCCACCTCGAAGGCTCGTGACATCTCGAACACGGTCGTCGGCCGGAACGCGTTGCGGACCTCAGGCCGGTTGATCGTGATCTTGGCGATGCCGTCCCACGTCTCGTAGACGATGTCCTCGTACTCGCCCGAACCCACCCACGTGCCCTTGGCCCGGGTGGCTCGACCTTTCAAGCTCGCACTCCTAGAGCAATCACTAGCACTGTTCGAATCGTACGCCGTGCCGCGTCAGCGGCGCTCGAAAGCAAGCCGCGCGCCGAGACCGATGAGCACCAGGCCGGTCAACCTGGTCATGACCTGGCGAACGCGAGTGCCCAGCCCGCTGCGACCCAGCCTGCTGACTACGTGCCCGTATGCGATGAGCCAGGCGAGCAGCATGATCTCGAAGGCGGCGACCATCAGAAGGAGCCGGATCGCAGGGTCGCCCGGAATCGTGAATTGAGGCATGACCGTGACGAAGAACGCCCCGGTCTTGGGGTTGAGCAAATTGCTGAACAAGCCCTGGCTCAGGGCGCTCCTGTCATTGAGCTTCGCAACACTCGGAGCACCAACCTCGGCAGACTGCTTCGACAACAGGCTTCGGAATCCGAGGTAGCAGAGATAGGCGGCGCCCGCCAGCTTGAGGATGGTGAAGGCCGTAGAAGAACGTTCGAGGAGCAGTCCGACGCCCACCGCAGATGCGGCGACCCAGACGAGGATCCCGGCGGCAACGCCAAGCGCTGACATCGTCGACGCTCGCGGGCCGGCGCCAAGTGCATTGCGGATGATCAGGGCTGTATCGGGACCTGGAGTCGCGATGAGCAAGGCCGAGAGCGCGACCCACGCCACCAACCTTCCATCTACTTCCAACGACGCACCCCTACGCTTGCGGAGTCGGGTTGGGTCGGGGGAAGAGCTTGACGATCTTGGCGTAGTCCTCCGGCGTATCGATGTCGTCAAGGCGGTCGAGCGAGGGCACGGTGTCGACCAGCTCGGGCCG
>DASWGF010000259.1:0-2403 GCA_036393875.1 Candidatus Dormiibacterota bacterium | reverse complement strand
TCGGTCTGACAGGACAGGATCTGAGCGACGTCTACTACCTGGCCCTGGTCACGCAGCTCGGATGTACAAGCTTCGCCCAGGAGCAGGGCGAGGTCGCCCTGGGCGACGACCAGAGCATGCGCCGCGCTTTCTCCGACGCTGACTACACGGACCGAGGTGAGATGTTTCGACTGGCTGCCACCGAGCTCGCCAGCCAAAGCGCACCGTACGACCGCGTGAGGGCGTTTGGACGTTTCCTTGGCGCTGGAACCGGATTTCTGCTGGCAGGCAACACCGCAGTCTGCGAGGCGTCGGCACGTCTCGGTGAGCGTCTGGGCGTGGGCCCCAACGTCAGCCGCGCGCTGAACGAATTGTTCGCACGCTGGGACGGCCGGCTCTTCCCGCATCCAGTCGGCGTCGGCGTTTCGCTCATCTCGCGGCTCACCCATCTCATCCGCGTGGCCCAGCTCCACTCGCGGGCGGGTGGAAGCTCCGGTGCGGCGGACGTCGTGCGCAAGCGCAGGGGTGGCGAGTTCGATCCAAGCCTGGCCGACGCGTTTCTGGAGTGCTGCGACGACCTCTTCGCGGGCTTGACCGAAGACTCGGTCTGGGACCAGGCGATGGAGGTGGAGCCGCCTCCTCTGCGCTTGCTCCCGCAGTCGCGCCTCGAGGAGGTGACGCTTGCCATAGCGGACTTTACAGACATCAAGTCGCCTTTCACGTTGGGTCATTCGCGCCGAGTGGCCGACCTCGCCGCGGCGGCCGGCAGTGCAATGGGCCTCAACACGCGCGACGTGACCGTGCTCACACTCGGCGGGCACGTGCATGACCTCGGCGGGGTGAGCGTGGCCCAGCGCGTGTGGAGCAAAGCTGGAAAGTTGAATCGTCCCGAGCTGGACGCGATCCGGCTGCATCCGTATCACACCGAACGCATCCTGTCTGCGTCTCGCGCGCTCCAGCCGATTGGCGCGCAGGCCGGCCTTCATCACGAGCGGCTGGATGGTTCCGGCTACCACCGCGGAGTGCCGGCGGCGAGCCAAGGAGAGGTGGCACGCCTGCTTGCCGTCGCGGAGGTGTTTCAGTCCCTCCTCGAGGCCCGCAGCTGGCGGCCCGCGGTGACACCGGTCGCTGCCTCGAAGGTGCTGGCGGGCGAAGTCTCCGCGGGGAGGCTCGATCGCGCCGCCGCCCGGGCGGTGATGGAAGCGGCCGGTCAGCCGGCGGGCCCTCGGACAGTGCCATGGCCCGTAGGGCTCACCGACCGCGAGGTCGAGGTTCTCCGCCTTCTCGCGGCCGGGCGCAGCAACCGGACGATCGCGCAGGCGCTGAGCGTTGGCGAGGCGACGATTCGGACGCATGCCCTCAACATCTACGGGAAGACGGGCGTGCACAGCCGGGCGGGCATCGGCTTGTTCGCGATCGAGCACGATCTCATCGTCGTGGCCAAAGATCAGCCGAACGGCTGATGCCGGCTTGGCGCGGCGCTCTTAAATTCGACCTGCCCAGGTTGTTCGGCTGGGATTCCAAGCAGGAGGAGATCGATATGTCGGAGATCCGTAAGAGCGCAGTGATCGACGCGACCGCCGCAGAGTTGTTCGCCATTGTCGATGACCCCACGAACTTCCCGAAGTACGTCCCCAACGTCACCGGCGTGGAAGATGTCACCAGCAGCAAAGGGCGAATCGGTGACACGTTTCGTGTGATCTACAAGGTCCTTGGCGTGTCCTTTGACGAGAAGTTCACAACGACTGAGTACGAGCACGCGAAGCGAATCACGTCGTCCTTCAAAGGCGGGATGACCGGCACGTTTCGGTGGAGGTTCGAGCCGCACGGAGAGCAGTGCAAGGTCAGCCTGCAGATCGATTATGGGGTGGCCGGTGGGGTGCTCGGCAAAGCGGCGGACTCGATGATGCTGGAGCGCGCCAATGCCAAAGCGATCGAGGGGATGCTGGAGAACCTGCGCCGGATGGTTGTGAAGCCGGCGAACAGGCAGGCGACGGCGAAATAGGTGGGCGCGGCGCTGGTACCGTTTTTGGGCTCTTGGACCCTGATGATGGCGGCCATGATGCTGCCGTCGGCGATGCCGATGATCCTGCTGAATCGGCGTGTGGTTGCCGGTCCTGCCCGCATCCAGTCCGAGCTGCGGACTGGGATCTTTGTCAGCGCCTATCTCCTGGTCTGGGCTGCGGTCGGCATCGGAGTATGGATTGCGGCCAGGATCAGCGATGCGTTCGTCCCCATGGGCGCCCAGGCCTTCGCGGTTGCAGCCATCCTGCTTCTCGCCGGCGTGTACCAGTTCACGCCGCTCAAGACGAAGTGCTTGCAGGTCTGCCGAAGCCCGATGGACTTCCTTCTGACCCATTGGTACCCGGGCGTGGCGGGCGAGTTCCGCCTGGGCCTGGAGCACGGCTTGTACTGCCTGGGCTG
>DASWGF010000258.1:0-3453 GCA_036393875.1 Candidatus Dormiibacterota bacterium | reverse complement strand
GTCTGGAGGGTGGTCGTAAAGCAGGCTGACGGAAAGCACCTCGATTCCGGCCTGGTAGCGGTCCAGCATCGACTGGGCGGCCGCACGCGTCTCGCGTTCGATCTCCTCGCGCGCTGTGGTGTAGACCGCATCGATGGCGCGGGTCGCGACCGCACCCCGGAGCGCTGCCAGGATCGTGCTGCGCACGAGTGCCTCTGGTTCGGCGAGGTGATAGGCGAACGCCAGCGCGTCGTTGACCCGGTACTGGGCCGTGGACCTCAGATCTATGAGGTTGCTGTCACCGGTGAGCAGGAAGGAGTCGCCGGGCGCCGTCTCCTTCTGGAACCAGACGCCGCTCGCCTGCTGCGGCGCTGGGTTTGACCCAAAGGCCAGCCGGCTGCGAAGCTGCGCGCGCGTCGCCTCCTCCCGCGACAGTTCCGGTGGAAGTCCGAACTCGAGCCGTTGCGCCAGATTCTGCACGATGAGGCGGTGGCTCTCGAACGGCCAGGGCCATCTGACGTGCAGGCCAGGCTCGAGATCCGACGCCAGGATCCGGCCGAACCGCAGCCTCATGCCGACCTCGCCGGGCCCGACCGTGAAGAGTCCGCTCCCGAGCCAGAGTAGCGCCACGCCGCCGGCGGCAGCGTAGCCGAGGCTGCGCGGGGTAACGGCAATCCCGGTCAGCTGCGCGGCTCTGTCCCGGAACCAGACCCATTCGTCCGGAACGCGCGTCCGGCGCATGCTGAGGATCAGCAGGCCGCTGAGCAGCACGGCCCCGGCGTCCTTGACAAGGTCCGGCACGAAGCCGGCCGCGGTCCCGAACGTCGCTCGAGGGTCGAGCCCCCAGGCGTGGTACATCATGTTGAGGGCGAGACCGGCGGCGAGCGTCATGAAGACGACCGCAAACAGATAGGCAGCCACCGCGCGGCGGCCCAGCACCTTCATGAGGACGACCAGGCTGCTGATGTTCGTGGCCGGCCCGGCGAGAAGGAAAACGAGAACGGCGCCTGGGCTCAATCCCTTGAGCGCCAGCGCCGCCGCCATGGGCGTCGAGGACGAAGCGCAGGTGTAGAGAGGGATGCTCAAGATGAGCATCAGCAACATCGAGACGATTCCGCCGCCCCACACGCCGTCGAATAGCTGCGCTGGAACTGCGACGACGGCGACGGCGGACAGAACGATCCCCAGAGCGAGCCACCAGCTGATGTCGTCGAGCAACTCGACGAAGCCATAACGGATGATGCGCCTTGTCGCATCGACCGCCGCACTGCCGCTTGTGGCTCCAGAGTCGGGCTGCGAATTCGCCTCCCGGGCGTGGTCGTGGTGGTGATCCTGTCCGTGCGCGTGATCAAGTCCGTCAGCGGCGTCGCCTGCATGCTGACACTGGTCGCTGTCGCTACCAGCGGCGGGATTTTTGGCGGACCTCAGGGGCCGTTCGGTCGCGCTGGAGCCCGGGGCGCCGAACAGATTTGTGGCGAGGCCGGCGGCAATCGCCGTTGCAACCCCGGCGACGGGGCGGAACACGGTCATAAGGGGGTCGGTCAGCGCGTACGTCAGGCTGATACTGTCGACCCCGGTTTCCGGCGTCGCGACCAGGAACGCCACGGTGGCGCCCGGCGTCGCCCCTTCCTTGCGCAGCCCAAGCGCTGTTGGCAGGACGCCGCAGGAGCACAAGGGCAATGGCGCGCCGAGGACCGACCCCCAGAGCACCGACTTGATCTTTCCGGCCCCGACGAGCCGGGTGAGCAGCCGGCCCGGCACCAGGACCGCAAGCACCCCGGCGAGCAGGAAGCCGAAGAGGAGGAAGACAGAAGCGTCTTCCAGGATTCCCCAGGCTTCCCGAAGGACATCGAACAAAAAGCTGACCATCATAGTCCCGTTTTCGAGGTTTTCGCGGACCGAATGCTCCCGTCCCAACCGCTTTGGCCAGCGGCGGTGCCTTGCGGGCGCCGCCGCTGGCGCGGCCGTGTTACTTCGGCAGATATTTCTTGTTCAATGCGCAGGCCACGGAGAACTGCGGGTCGACGACGTTGGCGATATAAAGGTGAGCCGCCTGACCAAGCAATTCGACGGCGTCGTACTTCTCGAAGCCATAGTCAGTCGTGAGCCAGGTGACCATGTCGGCGCAGGCGAGGCGCAAGGCGTCGATCAGAGGCCGCGTGCTGCCGATCGACATGATCTCATTGTCGTTGATCAGGTGCGGCCAGTTGATCTTCTTGCCCTTGATCAGGTTCACGGTGAACTTGACGGTGAATGGCGTCTCGATCGCAGCACCGTCGATCTCCCCGTCGCCCTGCGCGGAGTGCCCGTCGCCCAGCATGAACAACGCCCCCGGCTCGAACACCGGGAAGTGCATGGTGACCCCCGCGACGACCTCGTTGAAGTCCATGTTCGCGCCATAGGGACCAGGATACAGCGAGCTGATGCACTCCTTCCCTCCCGGAGCAGTACCGATGGTGCCGAAGAACGGCCTGATCGGAACCTCGACTTTGCCGATCTTGCTGTTCGGCATGTCAAGAGTGGCAACTTTGCGGCTCTTGTCGAGACGCCAGATGAACAGACGGTCGGGGACAGGCGGCGTCACCATTGCGGTCTTGTACTCGGGCGCAAGCAGCCCGAAGTTGGGAATTGAAGCACCCCATCCCCAGTCGCGGTTGAGTTCGATGCTGTCGATATGGACCTCCAGCGTGTCGCCGGGCTCGGCACCTTCGACGTAGAACGGGCCGGTCTGCGGATTGACCTTGGTGAGGTCGAGCTTTGGCGCGACCGATGTGTCGGAGACGGAGAACGCGTCGTTGGAGGCGTCACGCGTGCTGGTGATAACCGAGTCCCCGGGCTTGATGCGCATGGCCGGCGGATGGGAATGGCAGTAAGTGAAATAAACCTTGTCGCCTGGATCGTACCTCACTTCGGCCGCCTCGGCCGGCCGGGCGAGCGAAAGCCCGGCGATCGACAACAGCAACGCGGCCGGCAGCAGCCGCAACGTCTCTCTCGGTGCTCGATAAGTCTCAGGCATATTCGTTACCTCCCTCGGATCTTTTGGTTGCATTTCGTATGCACTCTCACGCGATCCCTTGCATCCTGTCCGGCTATCTCATGTTTGGTTCCCTCCTCTTGAGCCCCGTCTACTTTCTCGACAAATCCCCGCGGATGCCATCGCTCCCAGGAGCGCCGCCGTTGAAATATTTGCTGTCGAAGAGTACGCCGAACAGCGGGGAATCCGCCGGCAGCACCATGGTCGTGCTCTTGCGCGCGAAGGTCCGCGACGCCTCCATGGTACGCAGGAACGCGTAAAATTCGGGCGCACGGCTCAGCGCGTTTGCATAGATGCGCGCCGCCTCGCCGTCCCCCTCGCCGCGGCGCCGTTGCGCGAGCTCGATCGCCTTCCCGAGGATGCGCGCCTTCTGCTCCTCTGCGGCGGCTCGCACCTTCAGTCCCTCCTCCTCCCCCTCCGAGCGGTACAGCATGCTGATG
>DASWGF010000257.1:0-5231 GCA_036393875.1 Candidatus Dormiibacterota bacterium | reverse complement strand
GGCGGTGTCGGGAAGACCCGTCTGGCGCTCGAGCTGGCTCGACGGCAGATCGGTCGTCGCGGCGATGGCGTATGGCTTGTCGACCTGACCGCCACACCCCGGCCGGAGAACGTGGCCGACGAGGTAGCGCGAGTACTCGGTGTGCGCCCAATGTCCGGGACGACGTCGTCGGACGCGCTGCGCCGGTTTCTCGCCGACCGCGACCTCCTGCTCATCGTCGACAACTGCGAGCACGTGATCCTCTCCTCGGCGGAGCTGGCTGCAGCGTTGCTTGGCGGCTGTCGCAACCTTCGCATCCTGGCCACCAGCCGCGAGCCGCTGGGCGTCGCTGGCGAGACGGTCTGGCGCCTCGAGCCCCTGCAGCCGTCGGACGCACGCCGCCTGTTCGTGGAACGATCGAGGCAGCACGACCCGCGCTTCATCCCCGATCCCGAATCGGAGGCGGCGATCACAGCCATCTGCGCGCGTGTCGATAACCTCCCGCTCGCGATAGAGCTGGCGGCCGGAGGCATGACGATGATGGCTCCTGCCGAGCTGCTCAGGAAGCTGGGCTCGCACCTCGGTCAGACCGCCGGCGGTGGGAGCCGCCTGTCGCCGCCCCGTCACCGCACTGTCCGCGCGACAGTGGAGTGGAGTTATCAGCTGCTTGAACCAGACGAGCAGCACGGGTTCCGCCAGCTGGGGGTTTTCGTCACCGGCTTCGACGCCGAGGCGGCCGCGGGTGCCGCCGGGATCTCGCTCGGCGGGCTCGGGCGACTCATCGATAAGTCGCTGGTGGCGGTTTCGCGCAGCACGGCGGGGCGCACGCGCTACCGGATGCTCGAGACGATGCGCGGGTTCGCGCTGGACTTGCTCGCCGCCACCGGTGAGCTCGAGGTCGCCCGCGAGCGGCATTGCCAGCACTTTTCGGAGCGGGTCGGGCCATTCGAGCCAAGCTGGCCGCTGTCGGAGACGCAGTCGATGCTCGACGAACTGGGTGACGACTACGACAATATCCGCGCCGCCCTCGAGTGGGCCGCCGCAACTGATCCCTGCGGCGCGCGGGCGCTGCTCGCCGGCGCCAAAGACCTTTTCACCCTCTTCGGCACCGCCGAGGGCAGCCGACTGGCACAGCGACTGCTGGAAGATTGTCCGGCCCACGACCGGTCAAGGATCGAGATGCAGCTGGTCTACGGCTCGGTGGCGATGCTGACTGAGGACAACGAGGCCGCGAGCGCCGTGCTTGCCGACGCCGCGCAGCTGAGCGAGCAGCTCGGCGAGGGCGCGTTGCAAGGCTGGGCACATTTCTTCCTTGGGCTGATCAAAGGGCTCTCCGGCGAGATTGAGGCGGCACGCGTGCACCTCGAGGCGGCGCGGGCGGTGCACGGCAGCCTCGGAATTGACGTCGGCTGGGCGCGTGCGACCGCTGTGCTGGGTGTCACGTTCCTGGTCGAGGGCGATCCGGTGCAGGCTCGTCAGCTGGTCGAGGAGGCCCTCGCGGTGGACGTCACCGAGGGCGACGACTGGGGCCTCGGCCATTGTCACATCTACCTCGGCATCATCGCCGAATCGGAGCATGCAGCCCAGAAGGCCACGGCCCACTTTCGCGAAGCGGCGAGCCGGCTGCGCCGATTCCGGGGCGGGCCCCTGCTGCCCGCGGCGCTGATCGGCCAGGCGGGGATGCTCGTCGCCGTCGACGCACCGCGTGCCGTGCGAGTCATCGCCGCGGCCTGCGCGATCCGCGATCGCGCGGGCGCAACCTTCACACCCTTCTTCCACGAGCGCACAGAACGCGTTCGACTCGCTGCGGAGGCAGCGGCCGGCGATGCGGCCCGGCCGGCCTGGGCCGACGGCTCCCGCCTCGGCGTCGACGACGCGATCGCGCTCGCATTCGGCGACACCCGACCGCCAAGCATCTCCACAGACGGCATCAGCATTCGTGAGCTAGAGGTTGCTCGGCTGGTCGCTGAGGGACTCACCAACAACCAGATCGCCGCACGCCTGCACCTGTCGGTGCGGACCGTCGAGAGCCACGTGCGCAGCGCGCTCATGAAGGCCGGCCTGGCCAACCGCACCCAGCTCGCCATGTGGGCTAAGAACCGCACTCAGTAGCGAATCAGCAGTACCACGGATGCGGCCTGCGCTGCGGGTGCCTACCGTCAGGCTCGTCGAACGGACATCCCTTCGGGGCACAAGGAGACGAGCAATGGTGAGTGCAGAGCGAGCCGCCGAGGAGGCCGCGGTGGTCGAGGTGCCGGTGCTCGTGGTGGGCGCCGGACCAACCGGTCTTACCACCTCGATCCTGCTCTCCCGCTGGGGCATCCCATCGCTCACCGTCGAGCGGCACCCCGGCACGACGATCTTTCCGCGGGCGATCGCCGTCAACACCCGGTCGATGGAGATCTTCAGATCGCTGGGGCTCGAGGAGCGTATCCGGCAGGCCGGGTTCAAGGCGCTCCCGTTCGTGGCGCGCTCGCGCGTGCTCATCGATCCCGAGCCAGAGCTATCACCGTCGCTGGGCACACCGCCCACCGACGTCAGCCCGTCCGAATGGACGACGTGCTCACAGCTCGCGCTCGAGCCCATCCTGCTCGACGAGGCACTCTCTCACCCGATCGCCAACGTCCGATTCGGCGTCGAACTTCGCTCGCTCCGGCAGTCTGCCGAGGGTGTGCACGCCCAGCTTGTGGAGAGGGAGAGCGGCAGAACCATCGAGGTGACGTGCCGCTACGTCGTGGCGGCCGACGGGGCCCGCAGCACGGTGCGACGGCTGCTCGGGATCCCAATGGCTGGTTTCGGAGAGCTGGGACACAACGTGAATATCCACTTCCTGGCGCCGCTGATAGAACGGCTCAGCCACGCGCCGATTTTTCTGCACAGCGTGACAAACGAGCAAGCGTCCGGCGTCATCTACGCGACCGACGGCCGCTCGCGCTGGGTCATGGCTGCCGGCTACCGCACGAAGGAGGGCGAATCGCCGGCCGACTTCACGGCCGAACGATGCGTGCAGCTCGTGCGGGACGCGGCGGGCATCCCCGACCTGGAGGTGGAGGTGCTCGGCGTCTCGCCTTGGACGACGCTCGCAGATGTGGCCACCCGGTGGCGTTCCGACGGTGTCTTCCTGGCAGGGGACGCGGCGCACCGGATGACCCCGGCAGGTGGCCTCGGCATGAATACCGGCATCCAGGACGCACACAATCTCGCATGGAAGCTGGCGGGGGTGCTACAGGGATGGGCGAGACCTGCACTGCTCGAGACCTACGAGAGGGAGCGGCGCCCGGTGGCCGAGTACAACATGCGACGCTCGGTGGAGCTGCTGGCGGCCGGCGGCCCGCTTGATGGCTTTCTCGACGTCGACCAGGCCGATGCCCCACCCGTCAGCACGCCTCCCCGCAAAGCGCTCGACGTCGACCTGGGCTTCACGTACCAGGCTGGCGCGCTTGTCGCGGAGCCCGTCAGCGTGGCGCCATCGGTCACGGATGACTACATTCCTTCCGCCTCTCCGGGACACCGCCTTCCCCATCTGTGGCTGCGCAAAGGCGCCTCATCGCGCTCCACCGTCGATTGCATGACGTCGGCGTTCACTGTCTTCGCGGGACGGCGCAGCAGTTGGAAGCGCGCCGTCGCCCAGGTGGCAACGTCTTCGCGCGTTCCGCTGCGGACGCAGTTCCTCCCCCCAGCCGGTGGAAACGAATGGACATCGGTGTTCGGTATCACCGACTCCGGCTGTGTGTTGATGCGTCCCGATGGGCATGTTGCGTGGCGCTCTCATTCCGGAGGAGCGGATCCTGTCGCGGAGTTGCGCTCCGCTTTGGCCAGCGTGCTCGCCGACGATCGTGTATCGGGTGCCTCTCGGCGCAACCACGAGGAGGGCGGCGGTGGGACGCTGAGGCGAACTCCCTCAGCGGCGTGACACAACACCGGGGACCAAATCTGGCTGAGGAGGAAGAATTCGAACCTTCAACCTTCTGATCCAGAGTCCGGGGTTGAGGACCGAACCAGGCTACGAGCGGTCTGGTCCCATTTGCGAGTCCACGACTTGACTCCACCGGGCATTGAAGTCTGGTTCTGCGTCCTTCGGTATGGAGAGAAGAAGACAGCCACCCATCTCCCGCTGCCAGTAGCCGCCCCGTCCTGTCAGCCAGTCCAGCAGCGACTGCAATTCGGCGCTTTCGAGGAAGTCTTTTGAATATATTCCGCCCCTCGGCAACAGCTCGGAACGCTCGGGGATGCGGATGAATCGAAGTCTCTCTAAGCCCAGATCTTCGGCCTCGATGATGTCGTGATGATTGAGTTCGGCCATGAATTCGGTCTCCTCAAGGCGGTAAATACCAGTACCGAGAGGCGTTACGAGAGTCGGTAGTGACATGCCCTCGTCAAAAACTCAAGCCGGACCATTTTCGGATCGACGTCCTGACCGGTGCGCTCGTCAGACAACCGACGAATGGTAACCCGGGTGCAATTTAGAGGTGTGGCTGGGGAGGAAGGATTCGAACCTTCAACCTTCTGATCCAGAGCAACACGCGATATCGACAACAGCACTTTCGAGTTGGGTAACCGCGTCTGATAAGCGATTTGCATAGTGGCTCCGCATCTGATCCCGGGACGCAAATTTGGCGTGAAACCGGCGCGCAGCGCCTGCAACAGCGGACGTGGCGTTGGTTGGCTCGGGCTGGTCCTCAGGTACCGAGGCCAACAACTACGGCCAGTGCCCGATCGACCTCGCGAAGCTCGCCAAACGCGAGCAGCCCGAGCGAGTTGCCGAGCCTGCTCGGATCGACAGCACCGAGCTGTTCGACCAGGACCCGCGTCCGCTGACCGCCAATTTTGACCTCAGGCCTGAACGAAGCCGGCTGGGCTCGCGTTGAGGTCGGCGCGATGATCACAGTGGACAAGCTAAGCAGTTCGTCGGCTTGAAGGACTACACCGTAGCGCTGCCCGGTCTGCTCGTGTCCTCTTGTTCCTCGGGGCGCTCGCAGCCGGTAGATTTCACCCCGCTGCACGAAGGGATTCCATCAATCGCGCCACGCGAGCCTTCTCCGCACGATCATCGCGGTCGACGCTCAGCCGTTTCGCCTCAGCCACAATATCCCCGCGCCGACCTCGTCTGGCAAGCTCGACGATAGCTTCTCGCACGGCCTCGGATTGGCTTCGACCAGACCCCGTCAGCGCTCGGAGCGCTTCCTGAGCCTCTTCATCCAGCCGGATCGAAATCGCCTTGTCCATTGGCTGATTGTATCACAATTGTATGA
>DASWGF010000256.1:0-3190 GCA_036393875.1 Candidatus Dormiibacterota bacterium | reverse complement strand
GATCGGCACCGACTGCTGGCCGGGGTAGCCGATCGCCGACCTGACCCGCGGGTTCAGGAAATAACCCCCGGCCACGACCTCGGCCAGGACCCCGAAGCCGGCGGGATCGTCCGCACGCTCACGGGTCACCGCCGCGGTCGGGTCGAGGCCCTTCATCTTGTCGAGCACGGCAGCGAGCGGCGGGCCAAAGTCCGGGCGCAGCTGCAGCACCTCGTCCAGCCAGCGCCCAGCCACGCCTGCTTCGGTTGCCGACGGCATCCCATCCCCTTTGGGGATCAGGACGTCGGCGACCGCTGCCAAAACAGCTCGACGGCCGGCATCGAACTTCGCTGTGCTCATGAAGAGGTGCGCGCGCTGCGCCTCTGAGAGATCAAGTGATCCACGCCGCGAAGCGCCACGGCTGCGATCGTGGCGGTCGGATTCATGCCGGCGGACGTCGGCCAGGTGCTGCCATCGAAGATGTAGAGGTTCGGCACATCATGGGCGCGGCCCCACGGGTCCACGACCGATTGCGAAGGATCCGAACCCATCATCGCCGTCCCGAGCAAGTGCCAGCCGGTCGCCCTGATGAACGGTGCGATAACTGTCTCGTACGCTCCGGCCGCCTCGAGCGACTCCTTCGCGCGGTCCTGGTGGAACGCCATCAGGCGCCGCGAGTTTTCCGACATCCGGTACTGGATTCGCGCGGCCGGAATCTCGGAGTCGTCCGTCTTCACGGGGTCGAGGACGACCCTGTTCGACTCCTCCGGCAGGTCCTCGGCGATGATGCCCCACATCGCAGAACGGCCGAGTCTCTTGCGCAACTGCTGATGGAAGCCCGGCCCCCAGATCGCGTTCTCCTCGCCCCACGGATACGAGTGAGTCATCGAGAGCGGCCCGCCGGTCGGCTGCAGGCCCCACTTGGCTCCCCGCACGAAACCACGTGACGCGTCCGTCTCATAGAACTCGAGCGAGTGGATGTGCTGACCCCAGGCGCCTTGCCACGACCCGAGGTCGTCGTCGAACAGGCCGACGACGGTCCCGAAGGGATGCATCATCAGCCGCTTGCCGACCAGTCCTGACGAGTTGGCGAGCCCATCGGGCTGGCCATCGGTTGCCGACAGGAGCAGCATCCGCGGGGTGCCGATCCCGTTGCAGGCGAGGATGGTGACGCCGGCGCGTTGAACGTGCGCCTTGCCGTCGCGATCTACGAACAGCGCTCCGATCGCGAGGCCGTCAGAGCCCACGAGCAGGCGCTTCACCCTCGCCCCGGTCAGCAGCGTGACCCCTTTTTCGACCGCCACCGGCCAGTAGGTGCGGTCGACGCTTGCCTTCGCGCCTTCGGAGCAGCCCCACAAGCAGGTGGCGCGCTGGGTGCACGGATTGAGGCGGCCGTAGCGTTGAGTCGCGATCGCGTTCGGCCCGGGCCACCAGTGCCAGCCGAGATCGTTGTGCGCCTTCGCGACGCGCCGGCCCATCCGGCCCAGAGGGACCGGGGGCATCGGCGGACCTTCACCGGGAGGAAAGGCGGTGTCGCCGGCGAGGCCGGACACGCCCCAATCGCGTTCCGCGCGCACGTAATAAGGCTCGAGGTCCTCGTACGTGAACGGCCAGTCGTCCGCGACGCCGTCGAGCGTGCGGACTCGGAAATCCGAGGGCAGGTTGCGCTGCCAGTGCGCGGCGAAGACGACGGTGCCACCGCCGACCCCGTTCCACATCAACGCCGTGATGTCCGATTCCGAGTCGTCGACGGGGTAGTCCGCGTGACTCGACCGGGCGTTCGGGTCCCAGCCCCAGTCGCGGCCGGAGGTGAGCTCGTAATCGGGATATGGCGCCCGGGCTTTCGTGTAGTCGGGCCAGCCGCCCTGCTCGAGGCAGACCACGTCGAAGCCTGCTTCGGCCAGCCGCCTGGCCGCCACCGCGCCTGATGCGCCGGCGCCCACGATCAGGACGTCAGGGATGCGGTCGAAACCCTTGTCAGCCATTGGCTACCACCTCCCCGCGGGTCCCGCTCAATTCAGCGATGGCGGCCCGCGCCGCCCGCGGCCCGAAGACGAGTCCGAGCGCCAGTCCGCCGACGTAGCGAACATCCTGCAGGCCGCCGGCATCGGCGCCGGCGGCAAAGAGGCCCGGCACCGCGGCGCCGTCGCGATCGAGCACCCGGCCGTCCGGATCGACCCTCAAACCCCCGAAGGTGAAGGTGATGGCAGGCTGCACCTCCAGCGCGTGAAATGGCGGGTCGACGATCGGCTCGGGGCGCACAGCACGAGGGATTTCGAATGCTGATTCATCGCCGGTCGCGGCAGCCTCCCACTGGTCGAGTGTTTTCGCGAGAGCCAGCGGCGGCACACCCCAGCTTGCGACCGCGTCCACGATTTCCTCTTTGGTACCAGTCGTCGCATACCTGCCCCCCGCCGCTTGCGCGGCCGCAATGCGATCGATGACCTGTCCGTGAGGGTACGGCGCCGTGGCCGCGAGCGTGGTGTGGACCCGCTCATCGCAGATCAATACCGCCTTCGAGTCGGGTTGATGCAACGTCGCCTGATTGGACACCTCATCGCCCAAAGACTCGTCGGTGAACCTGTGCCCGAGGCGGTTGACCAGCAGGCAGTGGTTGGAGTAGTACTGCGTCAGCATCAGGTATTGATCCTCGCGCAGCTCGGCGAGCGGGCTGGGGACGAGGTGGCCGTAAAAGCCGCTCATGCAGCGGCTCGCCGAGGCGCCGGCGTCGCGGCCCATGCGGAAACCGTCCCCGACGCTGCCCGGGTTGGAGCGCACCAACAGCGAGTCCGCCCCGGCGCCGACAAAAGTCGCGAGCAGCTCCGGGTCACCCTGGAAGCCACCCGTGGCCATGAGCACGGCATTGGCGCGGACCTCACGCGGGCCGGCCGGTGTCGATACCATCGCGCCGCGAACCCGGCCCGACTCGTCGGTCAGCAACCTTCGCGCGGCCGACCGCACCAAGACGGCACCGCCGGCAGACTCGACCTGGCGCTGCCATGCGGCCAAAAGACCCTTGATGTCGACCCGCACCGCCGAGCCGAATCCCATCTGGCCCTCCCAGCGCTCGCTGACCGACACGCCGGTGGAGCGGACCCACTCCACGCCGGGCCAAAAGCCATCGATCAGAGCCTGGCCCAGCGCCGCGTCGCCGCCGGGCACGACCTGGCGAAGGGTCTTGAAGTCCGGCGCGGTCCAGACGATTCCGGCC
>DASWGF010000255.1:0-9667 GCA_036393875.1 Candidatus Dormiibacterota bacterium | reverse complement strand
TCACGATCATGGCGAGGATCACGTCTGAGCTGACGGCGCCGCCGATGCCCTGGATGAACCGGGCGGCGATCAGCATCCGCTGATCGAAGGAAAGGCCGCAAACAACTGATGCGACGATGAAGATGCCGAGGCCGATCAGATAGATGCGCTTGCGGCCGAACAGGTCGCCCAGACGGCCGGCAAGCAGCAAGAACCCGCCAAAGGCGATCAGGTAGGCGTTGATGACCCAGGCGAGCCCGGACTGCGTAAAGCCCAGGTCCCGTTGAATCGACGGGAGCGCGACGTTGACGATCGTCATGTCGACGACGATCAGGAGGAATCCGGTGCAGAGGATCATCAGCGACAGCCAGCGCGAGTTCTTCATGCTTTCTTAGACGCCGCGTCAGGGCAAAACTCATCGCTCCGATTAGTTTCAATCGCCACATCGGTCTTAATCAGCGATGGGGACTGTCTATTTCGACTGCAGCGGGCTTCTAACGCCGACTGCTGCCACCATCGATCAGGTCGCCCGCCTCAAGCTCGGAGCAAAGCGAATCGGCTGCGAGGTCGAGCTGAGGAACCTGGAGCCCGAGCTCGCCGATCTGATCGGCTTTTGCGGGCTTGCCGGGGTGCTAGGAGTCGAACTTCAGGGGCAGGCCGAACAGCGGAAACAACCGTGCTGTATCGAGGAAGAAGGTCAGCTCGACGATCCGTCCCTCTTTTAGCTCGAGGACCTGCAGCGCCCAGGGCTCGTAGCCGCCCTGCGGGCTGGGCTTGTACTGCCCGAAGGCCGGCGAGCCGTTCGCGCTGACTACCGGGATCACGCGCGAGCCGCGGCAGCCATTGCCTGGCCCCACCCACCAGGCAAAGATGTCATCGCGACCCTGCAGCCACATGTCGTATGGCGGCATGGATTGCGTGGCGTCGTCTCGGATGAGCGATGTCAGTGCGTCCATGTCGTACTGCTCGAATGCCTTGACGTATCTCTCCAGCAGCGCGTGGTCCGCGGCGGTTAGTGATGGCACCTTGTCGGTGGAGCTCACGTTGCTCGTGGCGATCGTCGCCCGCGCGCGTTGGAGCGCGCTGTTGACCGACGCGACCGAGCTGTCGAGCAGCTCGGCGACCTCGGAGGCTTCCCAACGCAGAACCTCGCGGAGGATGAGCACCGCGCGCTGGCGCGCCGGAAGGTGCTGCAGTGCTGCCACAAACGCGAGGCGGATCGACTCGCGCTCCACGGCAAGGTCCGCCGGGTCGCGTTCCGGGGCGATCAGGTTCTCAGGTATGGGCTCGATCCATTCCTTGGCGCTCCGCATGTTGAGGTTCGACTCCAGAGGCTCGAGAGCCGGTCCAAGGTCCATCGGCCGAGCTCGCCGCTCTCGTCCCTTCAGCATGTCGAGGCATACGTTCGTCGCGATCCGGTACAGCCACGACCGCATGGCCGCGCGGCCCTCGAAGCGGTCGCGACTGCGCCACGCACGCACGAAAGCGTCCTGGACGGCGTCCTCCGCGTCGAATGGCGAACCCAGCATTCGGTAGCAGTAGGCGGTCAGTTCCGCCCTATGGGGCTCCAGCTCGCCAAAGGCAGGGGTCGCCGAGACCGTCGGTTGGTGCACATCAAGGATTTTAGACCCGGTCCCCGTTCAGGTCGAAACCGCCTACGATGCAGTGCGTTCGGTGCTAGAGTTCGCGCTTGTTACCTGCGCAACTCACTTGCCTTTCCGAACGAAACAACTTTCTGGAGGAATTGAATGCAGTTCTACAACCTGAAGACCAAGAAGAAGGTCGAAGTCGCGGAGCACGACATCAAGAAGCGCCGGATGGTACGGACCACCAGCGGCGGCACGCGGCAGGAGCGGTACGCCGCGGTGGCGAGCATCCACGTCGATGGCAAGCCACTTCAGATGTTCAAGTTCCTGAACAAGGCGACGTTCGACTCCCTCAACGTGCCTGAAGAGAATTAAGCCGACACCGGCGCTCTAGGTGCCGCGCCCCAGCCCGGTCACCGACGCGGTGAGGTCGCTCGTCGAGGATGCGGGTCATCGCACGTGGTCCCTCGATGAGCTCTTGCTCGCGGTCAGAGAGGGAATCCCGAGCGCCAACTACTCGACGATCCTGAGGGCGGTCTTGACCCTGGAGAAAAAGGCGCTCGTCGAGCGCTACGACATCGGCGATGGCAAAGCCAGGTACGAAGCGCGCGGCGCTCACCACGAGCACGTCCGCTGCACCAACTGTGGCGCCATCGCCGAGGTGCCGGGGTGCGTGGTCGACGAGGCGACTGTTGCCGTCGAAGCCGGCACCGGATACCTGGTGAAGAGCCACCAGGTGGTCTTTGCCGGCCTGTGTCCCAACTGCCGGCCGGCGCCCGCGAACGTCAAGTCTCCTTTGGGGGCTGCTCGACCTTCAAGGTAGCTGTCTCCTTGGCGCCAACGGGACGTAACTAGAGGACGGCCAAGTGCTGGCACCGGCGTCAAAAAAAGGGGGAGTTGCGTCAGCCCCCCGCTATCGCACCGATGATGAGAAACGGCTCTTTGCCCGACACCACTTCATCGGGCAGAGCCGTGTCGGGCGAAGCGTCCGACCAGTCCTCCTCGCAGGCGAAGAACCTCACCATCGGCCGGCGCTTCTTGGTGTCCATGTCGCGGATGGTCCCGCGGAGCGCTGGATGATTGCTTTCCAGCGCATCGAGGACCGTCCGCTGGGT
This sequence comes from Candidatus Dormiibacterota bacterium, assembly GCA_036393875.1. Classification (GTDB taxonomy): domain Bacteria; phylum Chloroflexota; class Dormibacteria; order Dormibacterales; family Dormibacteraceae; genus UBA10449. The sequence goes on along the minus strand of DASWGF010000255.1, from coordinate 6,987 downwards.
GATCGGAGCGGTCACTTCCAGCTCCACGACGGAGCCGACGCCGGCCAGCGTTCGGAGATTCGCCGGAAGAACGACCTTGATCACGCCAGGGTCTGGACTTCGACCGAAACCACGGGCGGCAGATCGCGGACGATTGGATCCCAGCTGTCACCCGCATTGGCAGACGCGTACACCTGCCCACCGCTGGTGCCGAAATACACGCCGCACGGATCAAGTGCGTCGACCGCCATCGCGTCGCGCAGCACGTTGACGTAGACGTTCTTCTGCGGCAGTCCTTTGGTCAGGGCTTCCCATTCGTTTCCACCCGTCTTGCTGCGGTAGACGCGCAGCTTGCCGTCTGGCACGAAATGGAGCGAGTCGCTCGTAATGGGGACGACGTAGACCGTGTCCGGCTCGTTCGTGTTCACGTCGATGACGAAGCCGAAATCGGTCGGCAGGTCGCCGCTGATCTCGTGCCAGGACTCACCGCCGTCGTCGGTCCGCATCACGTCCCAGTGCTTTTGCATGAAGAGCACGTTCGGTCGTGAGGGATGCATCGCCAGGCGGTGGACGCAGTGGCCAACCTCAGCGTCCTGGTCAGGCATCGTGTTGGAACGCAATCCGCGATTCGTCGGGCGCCACGATTTGCCCGCGTCGGCGGTCTTGAAGACGCCGGCGGCGGAGATCGCGCCGTACATCGTGTCGTGATTGCTCGGATCGATGAGGATGGTGTGCAGGCAGAGGCCGCCGGCACCGGGTGCCCAGCCAGGGGATGATTTTTGTGTCCGGAGGCTGGGCAGCTCACCCCATGTCTTGCCGCCGTCGGTGGTCTTGAAGATGGCGGCGTCTTCGACGCCCGCAAATACCGTGTCCGGGTCGTGCAGCGATGGTTCGAGGTGCCAGACGCGCTTGAACTCGTAAGGATGCGGCGAACCGTCATACCAGGTGTGGGGGCCGACCTCACCCTCGTACGCGAACTGGTTGCCGACGGTCTCCCAGCTCTTGCCGCCATCGTCCGAGCGATGCATCACCTGGCCGAACCAGGAGCTGGACTGGGAGGCGTAGAGACGATCGGGGTTGGCCGGTGAGCCTTTGAGGTGGTAGATCTCCCAGCCCGCGAACTGAGGACCGTTGACCTTCCATTGCTTGCGGCTCGCATCTGCGCTCAGGACGAACGCGCCTTTCCGGGTGCCAACCAGTACCCGCACTTTGCTCATGCCACTCGCTCCTTCCTAACCTGGACTACCTGATCCCGGGCCCCTGAATTGGTCATCCAACTCCTCAGACTGGTCTCCCGCGGCAAACTCATCGGTTCCCTGCAATTTAGTAGATTTCAAGCTTGTGAAGGCAACTCCATACAACCAGAAGACCATCGACGAGTTCCACGCCAAGCAGGGCCGCGGAGTCGGCCCGTTCGGCGACCACGTGGTGCTCATGACCGCGAAAGGAGCCAAGAGCGGCGAGGCGATCACGACCCCGCTCGTAGGTGGACGCGAGGGCCCCGACTGCATCGTCGTTGCCTCGAAGGGGGGCGCCCCCACGAACCCGGCGTGGTTGGGAAACATCAAGGCCAACCCGGAGGTCGAGGTCGAGGTGCCGACCGACACCGGGACCGAGAAGTTCAAGGCGCGTGCCCATGTTGTCGACGACCGCGCCGAGCATGACCGGCTGTACGAGGAGATGACCAAGATCTGGCCGTCTTTTGCGGACTACCAGCAGCGGACAGACCGCTTGATTCCCGTGGTCCGCCTCGAACGCCACGACTAGAGAGATCTGAAGTCCGATGGCCGGGCGGCGCGCCTTCGGGGACCTGGCATGAACTGGTTCAAGAGCGGCGACCTGCTCGACCGAGCCTTCGCGGTCGGGATCATCCTCAAGGGCCTCGACGGCGTCCTCGAGGTCGTGGGTGGGGTGCTCTTGCTCGTCATCAGCCCGGCGACCATCGACCAGGTGAGCAGAACCCTGACTCAGCACGAGCTCTCCGAGGATCCACACGACTACCTGGCGACGCATCTGCTGCATGCCGCCGGCAGCCTGACCGGATCGTCCCTGGAGTTCGGTGCTGCGTACCTGCTCTTGCATGGCGTAGTCAAGATCGTCCTGGTGGCGGCGCTGCTCAGGGACAAGATCTGGGCCTACCCCTGGATGATCGCTTTTCTGATCGTGTTCATCGTTTATCAGATCTACCGATTGACCTTCGCGTTTTCCAGCGGGCTCGTCGCCCTGACGGTCTTCGATCTGGTGGTGGTTTGGCTCACGTATCGGGAATATGGCAAGCAGCGCCTCGCTCGGACGAAGACGGACGCCATCAGGACTTCGGCACCATAGGGAGGCTCGTCGATTTCGGGCGGCCCTGTTCGTCGTGATGAGAGAGACCGGCTAACGCCGGGGCATGGAAAGGAGCGAGCAATGGCTGAGTACGGGACTTCGGTCGACAGCACGGCACCGGCAGAAAAGGTCTGGAAGATCTGGTCCGACATGTCGACGTGGGGCGACTGGAATCCCAACGTTGCGACTATGGACTGGCAGGGTGGATTCGTGGACGGCAGCACGGGGATCATGAACACGCGCGCCGGCCAGCATCACAAGATGAGGCTGGTGGACGTGGTGCCAGGACGGAGCTTCGCGCTCCTGACGAGCGTTGTGCCGGGGACGACGTTTCGCTTCAACTGCAACGTCGAGCCCGCGGGCGGCGAAACCAGGATCAGCCAGACCGTCGAGGTCAAGGGCCCGCTGGGCCCGCTGCTCGGCGGCATGCTGGGCCCACAGGTTTCAAAAGAGTTCGGCACCCTGCTCGGCAACCTGGCCAAAAGGGCAGAAGCCACCTGACGTCGAGCTCCCGGCGCGGCTGAGGCTGGCGCGAGCGTCTAACGAGCTCGATTCGACACAAAGCCGCGGCATTTTCCTCCTAAGCTCCCGGTGTGGTGGTTGCGGCTCGAGGCCTGGTGACGGATCCCCGGACGTATCTCCGGGTCCTGTATCTGTTCCTCGCTTTTCCGCTGGGGACGTTGTATTTCACGGTTCTCGTCACGGGACTGTCGGTTGGCCTTGGGCTGGCCATCGTCATGGTCGGATTCCTGGTCCTGATCCTGACTCTGCTGATCTGGCTCGTTTTCGCGCGCATCGAGCGGGAGCTGGCGATCCACCTGCTCGGCGCCGACATCCGGCCGATGTTTGCTCCCGATCCCACCCCGATATCGCCGTGGCAGCGACTGCTCAGGACGTTAGGAGATCCGGTGACGTGGAAGAGCCTGGCATATCTCATGGTCGAATTTCCCTTCGGCATCTTCTCGTTCACGGTTGGCGTGTCGCTGATCTCGATCTCGCTGTCGTTGATCCTTTACCCCGTCATCTACGTGGTGATGACCGCTCTGTACCAACAAGGCCTGGTCGACACCAGCGGGACGATGTTCCCAGGCGTCGGCATCGACGGGACCTTTCACAGCTCGGTTTTCGTCGGCTTCCTTCTCATCAGCGCTTTTGGAGTCGGCTTCGGCGCCGTCTCCCTCGCGCTGATGAACGGCTTGGGATGGCTGTGGGCGCGATTTGCCGAGTACATGCTCGGCACGGACGAGACCCGCCTGCAGCTTGCCGCCGCGAAGGCCGAAGCGAGGGTCGAGCATGCAAGGGCCGATCAGGCTGACCAGAGCCGGCGCGCGTTGATCGTCAATGCTTCCCATGAGCTCCGAACGCCCGTCGCCAGCATCAGCGCTCACGTGGAATCGCTGCTCAAGCCAGGCCGGCAGATGGATCAAGAGACGCGCCAGTACCTGCAAGTCGTAGCTTCTGAGACTGACCGGCTGGGATCGCTCGTGGATGATGTGCTCGCGCTGGCGAGGGCGGATGCCGACGAGCTCCATCTGGACATCGGTCCGGTCGAGGTTGCCGCCGTTGTCGACCAGGTCTGCAATGCGCTCATCCCGCTCGCCAGGCGGGAGCGCAACCTGAGTCTGGTGCACTCGTGCGCACCAGGCCTGCCGCGAGCAATGGCCGACCGAGACCGGCTCGCGCAAGTTCTGACCAACCTGATCAGGAACGCCGTCAACAACACGCTTGACGGTGGAATCATCTCGGTCGAAGCGGCCGCAGCCGACGACCAGGTTGTGATCACTGTCTCTGACACCGGCATAGGCATGGACCCAGGCGATCTCTCACGTGTCTTCGACCGCTTTTACAGGACGGACCAGTCGCGGGCTCGTGGAACTGGAGGGTCAGGCCTTGGGCTGGCGATCGTCCGGGACCTTCTAACCGCCATGGGTGGATCGATCAGTGCTGAAAGCGTTCCAGGGCAAGGCAGCGTTTTTCGGGTCAGCCTTTCGCGCGAGGCCGCCTGATCGTGGCGTCGATACTCGTGGTCGAAGACGAGCTTGCGATCAACGACCTTATCCGCTCGGAGCTAGAGGCGGAGGGACACGTTGTTCGCCAGGCGCATGACGGGCCCACTGCCCTTCGCCTGGTTGAGGAGCAGGCGCCTCAGCTGGTCATTCTCGACTGGATGCTGCCCGGTCTCGATGGACTATCGGTCTGCCGTCAGCTTCGGCAGAACTACCTGATGCCGATCATCATGCTCACGGCCCGTTCCGAGGAAGTCGATCGCGTGCTCGGCCTGGAGGTGGGTGCGGACGACTACCTGGTCAAGCCGTTCGGGGTCCGTGAGCTCCTCGCCCGCACCCGAGCCGCGCTGCGCCGCGTGGAGCTCGAGGCCAAGCGCGGCGTCGGCGCCCCCACTGACGAAAAAGCGATCGTGCTTGGACGGCTGCGTGTCGAACCGGGGTCACATCGGGCGTCGCTGGATGGAGTTGAGCTCGCGCTCACCCCAAAGGAGTTCGACCTCCTGTTCCTGTTTGTCGCCAACCCGGGCCGCGCCTTCAATCGTGAGTTTCTGATCGAGCGGATCTGGGGCGGCGACTTCGAGGGCTTCGATCGCGCCGTGGACAACCACATCCGTCGCCTGCGCCAGAAGCTAGGCGACGCCGGCGATAAGATCGCCACCGTCTGGGGTGTCGGGTACCGCTTCATCGCATAACCGCGGCGGATCCGACATCACCACGCGACATTTGAAGTCCAGCCTCAGCTCCTACGTCAACACAGTTCATGGAGGAGGTTGTGATGCGCAATCGAAGTTACTTCTGGCCGGCGACCTTGATCTTGACGGGGGTGCTGGCCCTCGTGGCGGAAACCGGCGCCATCTCGGGCGAGCGTCTCCTTCGCTTGGCGGACCTCTGGCCGCTGATCTTGATCGTGATCGGTCTCGAGCTGCTTAACCGTCGGGTCCTGCAAGGCCCAAGGCGTGACCTGGCCACCGCTCTGATAGTGCTCCTGGCTGTGGGCGGGGCGGTTGCCTACGTCGCCGTCCGCGGGCCTGTTTCCGATGCGACGCAAACCATGAACACCTCGGACGCCGTCGGCATCCTGAACGAGGCCACCCTCGACGTGGACGCCGGCGCGATGACGATGACCGTGGCCGGCAGCGACTCGCTCGGATCGGACCTTTATCGCGCTCACATCGAGTATTCGGGCACGAAGCCGGCGATCAGACTGGATCGCACGACCGGCAACCTGCGGATTTTCAAGAACGACGACTTCGCATTGTTTGCAAGCCGGCGCTTCGTGCTCGACCTGCAGCTCAACTCTGCCGTCTCGTGGAACGTCAGCGCCAACTCCGGCGCAAGCAACGACACGCTCAAGCTTTCGACCGTCAAGGTCGGCTCGATCACGCTCAACGCGGGCGCCAGTCGCACCGACATCACGCTCGGAAGACCGACCGGGATGGTACCCATCAGGGTCGAAGGCGGCGCCATCACCCTGCGCCTGCATCGACCGAGAGGGTCGGAAGCGTTCGTCCACGTTTCAGGCGGCGCGGTGACCCTGGACGCTGACGGCCGGGAACTGCACGGCGTCGGCGACGAGACCTGGCAATCGGCCGGCTATGACGGTGCTGCCGACGCGTACCGCGTGGAAATCAACGGCGGCGCCTCGACGGTCACCGTGGATACCGCCGCCGCGTCCTGACCCTGAGCTAACCCATTCGCCATCCGCGCCCGAATGGCGCTGTCCCCGGCCAGGACCATCTGTGCCCGAATGGCCAGTCAGCTTCTCCTGATCGGTCGTGACGTTTACTTTCGGACCTGGCTCCTGCGTATCGATTGGGCGGCCAGCGCAATGAGCGCGGTGGCGACGACACCGAGGCTGTAGACCACCGTCGTCGTGTGCAGGCCAAATCGTGTGCTGGCATAGCCGGCGGCCAGGGCCGGGAGGCTGAATGCAAGGTAGGCGATGACGAGCGCGAAGGCGAGGAGCTCACTGCGTTCGCCGGGCGCGGCGATACGGGCCAGGGTCCCGAACGAGGCGAGGGCAGATGCGCCGAAACCGACACCAGCCACGACCGTCCCCGCCGCAGCCAGCGCTAGGGCATGCGCTTCCACGCCGGCGAAGGTCAGCGCGGTCCCGGTCGAGAGCGTGATCGCGCTGATCAGCAAGACCCGATCGGTCGGCCAGGTTCGCAATGCGAAGGCAGTCAGGGCGCCGGCGCCGCACAGCAGCGTGACGACGAGGCCGCCGATGAAATGGTTGTGCAGGCCGAAAAGGCCGGCCGCGACCGAGGGCCCCAGCGAGAGGTACAACCCGCCAAGCGCCCAGCTGGCCACAACGATCGGGACGATTCCAAACACATCCGGACGAAGACGGACGGGAATGCCAACTATTGGTATCAGCGAGGCCACCGCGCCCGGGCGGCGTGCCGACGTCTCAGGCATACGAGCAATGACTACGCCCGCGAAACCCATGCCGACCAACAGCAGGGCGAAGACGAGATGTGTCGGGGCGGGCGCGAACTGGACGAGCGCGCCGCAGCCAACCGAGCCCAGGGCCAGGCCGGTGATCGGCGCAACGCCGTTGACCAGGCCGGCGCGGCCGGGCGCGTGGGGCGGGTTCAAGTCGACCAACGTCGCTCCAAGCGTCGAAAACGCCGCCCCGGTGGCGATGCCCTGCACGACGCGAGCGACCAGG
>DASWGF010000254.1:0-4374 GCA_036393875.1 Candidatus Dormiibacterota bacterium | reverse complement strand
CGGCGACTTCCAGATGGTGTATTACCGCACGGACCTTCTGCAGAAAGACGGCCTCCAGCCCCCCGCAACCTGGGACGACTACATCAGCATCGCCAAGCACTTCCAGGGCAAGGACCTCAACGGGGACGGCAAGGCCGACTATGGGTCCTGTCTGGCCATGAAGCGCAGCGCTCAGTCGTACTGGATGTACATCTCGATAGCTGCGGCGTTCCTGCAGAGCCAGGGCACCAAGCAGGGCTCCTTCTTCAGCACTGACAACATGCAGCCGCTCATGAACAACGCCGGCGCGGCGGCCGCACTTGACGTCTACAAGCAGCTCTCCAAGCTGGGACCGCCGGACCAGCTCAACAACGACGTCGGTGATTCCCGCGGCCTGTTCGTGACCGGTCGCTGTGCCCTGTCCCTCGACTGGGGTGACATCGGGCCGCTGGCGGTCGACCCCACGCAATCGAAGGTCCAGGACAAGGTCGGAGCCGTGATCCTGCCCGGCTCGAAGCGCGTGCTAGATCGCAGCACCGGCCAGCTGGTGGACTGCAATGCGACGATCTGCCCGCACGCGACCAATGGTGTGAACCACTCCCCGTTTGCCGCCTTCGGCGGCTGGTCGGGCGCGATCAACAAGGCAGCGCCGTCAAAGGTCAAGGACGCCGCGTTTGCATTCCTGTCCTACATGTCGCAGCCGGCGCAGTCCAGCGTCGACGTGACCATCGGGAAGACGGGATTCAACCCGTACCGCACATCCCACTTCACCAACCTGGGGCCGTGGTTGAGCTCCGGCATGAGCGAGACGGCGGCGAAGAATTATCTCGGCGCCATCCAGGCCAGCCTGCAGAGCCCGAACATGGTTCTGGACCTTCGCATTCCGCAGACGGCTTTTTACCAGCAGACTGCGCTCGATACTGCGCTGGCTCAGTTCCTGGCAGGCGAGCTTTCGGCCAGCCAGACCATGGCTCAGATCACCAACCAGTGGAACAGCAAGACCGACGAGATCGGCCGGCCGTCCCAGCTCGACGCTTATAGATCGAGCCTCAGCGTCACAAAGTAGTTAACCCCGGGCGGCGAGGTGACTTCCGCCTCGCCGCCCAACCCGCTGGTCATTGCCAGGAGCCGATGAAAACGTTCCTTTCCTCATGAGCGGCCAACTCTCCGCGCGCCCGGTCCCGCTGGCGGCATCCTCCAGGTGGAGTCGGCTTGTCGTGCGTCTCGACCGCTCCGCCGGGGCCGTGTTCATCCTGCCGGCGGTGCTCGTGATCCTGATCTTTTCGATCTTCCCCTTGTTGGCGTCCCTTTACGTCTCCCTCACCCGCCTCAGCTTCTCAGAGGGTGGCATCCACCTCACCTTTGTCGGACTTGGCAACTACGCGAAGCTGGTGATTGGCATCGACCGCACCCATTTCATCGGCGTAACGGTGCCGCTGACTCCTCTCACCGCGGCGGTCCTGTTCGTCGTCTATGGCGGTTTCGCCTTCTTGCTCGTCCGCTACCTGCGCGGCCCTGGCCGCACCGTGCTCGGGTTCGTGGGACGCCTGGTCACTGCCGTCAGCGCCGGCGCGCTCGTGTGGCTTGTCGTCGATACGGTCATGACGAGCGGGCGGCCGGGAACTCTCGTGGTCACCCTCATCTATGTCGGCGTCGACGTATCGGTCCAGTACTTGCTTGCGCTCGGCCTCGCGCTCCTGGTCGTGCAGCGACTACCAGGGCGCCGCTTCTTCCGGGTGGTCTTTCTGCTTCCGATGATGATCACGCCTGTCGGCGTCGCCTACCTATTCCGCATGCTCACCGACACGAGCAAGGGGCCGCTCTATCCGCTCTGGGCCCATTTTGGGCTGACCGACGTGTCGTGGGTCACCAACCCGTGGGGGGCACGGTTGGCCGTGATGATCGGCGATGTCTGGCAGTGGACGCCGTTCATATTCATCGTCCTGCTCGCTTCGATCGAGAGCCTGCCTGTCGAGCTGAACGAAGCCGCCGTCGTCGATGGAGCCAACCGCTGGCAGATGTTCTGGGCCGTCACATTTCCGCAGATACTGCCAGCCACCTCGACAGTCGTGCTCATCCGGCTCATCGAGGCGTTCAAGATCGTCGACCTGCCCAACGTGCTCACGAACGGGGGGCCGGGAACCGCAACGGAGTCGCTCACCCTCCATGCCTACACCATCTGGCGGGCGCTCGACATTGGAGGATCCGCCGCCGTCGCCTACATGCTGCTGATCGTCGTGACTTTCGTCGGCATCAGCTACGTCAACCTCTTCCGGCGCCGCGTGACGGCAATGGCTTAAAGCATGGCGGCCACACGAGCTCGGCGCCATCGATCCTATGCGATCAACAGGCCCTCGCCGGCGGGGACGATCGTCTCGTATGCGCTGCTTGTCGCCTGGGCAGTTGTTGTCCTTTTCCCCCTGTACTGGCTCGCGGTCACCTCGCTCAAGACCCCGCTCGACGTCAACGGCGGCCCGTTCTACTTCCCATTCCGAGATTTCAAGCCGACTCTGGAGTCCTGGCGCTACATCTTTGTCGATCTGGGCGAGGACACCTTCCGACCCTACCTCAACACGGTGGTGGTGGGGCTCACCAGCACAACGATCACCTTGCTCTTGGGCTCGATGGCCGCATACGGCTTGGTCCGCATGCAATACCGAGTCCGTTTCGCGGCCATTGCGTCGTTCGTCGCAGGCCTCGTGGCAGCGGTTGCCGTCATTGCCGCGGGTGGGCCGTGGCAGCTCGCCTTGCTGGGCGGGTTCGCGTTGTTCTTACTGCTCTTGCAGACCGTCGCGCGGCGCTTCAAGAGGGCCCTTGGCAATGACGACATCGCCTTCTGGATGATCTCTCAGCGAATGCTGCCGCCGGTGGCGGTGGTGATCCCGATCTACATCTTTTTTCAGCAGTTATCCCTGCTCGACACCTGGGCTGCGCTCATCATCAGTTACGTCGCTGCGCATCTGCCGATCGTCGTCTGGCTCATGCGCGATTACTTCCAAAGCGTCCCCCTCGAGCTCGAGGAGAGCGCGGCCATCGATGGCGCGTCCAGGTACCGCATCTTTCGGTCAATCGTCCTTCCGCTGGCCGTACCTGGCCTCGTCGCCACCTTCCTGTTCGTCCTCGTCTTCGCCTGGAACGAGTACCTCATCGCGCTGTTCCTCACGAGCGCGAACGCTCAAACCCTCCCGTTGACGGTCGCCGCCCAGAACGCGACCCGCGGGCCGCAGTGGTGGTACATGTCCGTGCTCATCCTGATCATGATCGGGCCCGTCATTGCGATGGCCATCGCGCTCGAACGATTCATAGCCAGGGGCCTCCTGGTCGGCGCGGTCAAAGGCTGATGGCGCGCATCGTTAGCGTCGACGCCCGCGATATTCGGTTCCCTACCTCACGCACGCTGGACGGTTCCGACGCCATGCACACCGCCCCCGACTATTCAGCCGCATATGTGGTGCTAAGGACCGACGCCGGCAATCACCTCGAAGGCCATGGGCTTACCTTCACGCTCGGCCGCGGCACGGAGATCTGCGTCGCCGCGATCAACGCTCTCGCCCCGATTGTGATTGGGCGCACGCTCGAATCCATTGTCTCCGACATGCGAGGTTTCTGGCGTGCGATCACCGGCGATCAGCAGCTGCGCTGGATCGGCCCGGAGAAAGGCGCAATCCACCTTGCATCGGCTGCCCTCGTGAACGCGGTCTGGGACCTCCACGCGAAGGTGGAGCGCAAGCCTTTGTGGAAGCTGCTCGTGGATATGAGCCCCGAACAGCTCGTCTCCTGCATCGACTTCCGGTACATCAGCGACGCGATTAGGCCCGATGAGGCGCTTGCTATTCTCGAGCGCATGGCACCAACCCGTGGCGAGCGCGAGGCGGAGATGCTGCGCTTAGGCTTTCCCGCTTACACGACGTCGGTGGGTTGGCTTGGGTACTCGGATGAAAAACTAAGGATGCTGTGCCGGCAAGCAGTCGCCGCCGGCTGGTCGCACGTTAAGATGAAGGTCGGCCAGAACATCGAAGACGACGTCAGGCGCGCGCGCATAGTCCGCGAAGAGATCGGACCTGATCGCCGGCTGATGATGGACGCTAACCAGGTCTGGGACGTGGGCGAGGCGATCGCCAACCTCGAGCACCTCGTGGAGTTCGATCCTTACTGGATCGAAGAGCCGACGAGCCCCGACGACGTCCTGGGTCACGCAACCATCGCGCGGGCCATCTCTCCGATCAAGGTCGCCACCGGCGAACACTGCCAGAATCGGGTCCTCTTCAAGCAGCTCTTCCAGGCGAATGCAATTGGCTTCTGCCAGCTTGACGCCTGTCGGCTCGGAGGGCTCAACGAAGTGCTCGCGGTTCTCCTGATGGCGGCGAAGTTCGGGGTGCCGGTTTGCCCGCACGC
>DASWGF010000253.1:0-3547 GCA_036393875.1 Candidatus Dormiibacterota bacterium | reverse complement strand
AGCTCACCTGCCATCGCGTTCTGCAGCCCGTAGACCTGGGCGATGCCGTCGCCGGCGGCGACGATGCGGCCCACGTCGGTCGCCACCAGGCTGGCGTCGAAGTCCTTGAGACGAGCCTTGATGACCTCGGAGATCTCTTTGGTGCTGATGCCCACTTCTGTTTAGCCCCTCCTAGGACGCGTCCGCCAGGCGGCGGCGCAGCTGCTGCAATCGGGTGGCGAGGGTGGCGTCGACCAGGTGGTCGCCGTACTGGAGCTTGAGGCCCCCGATGATGCGGCGGTCGACCGTCGCCGTCAGACGCACCTCTTTGCCGAGGCGGTCGGACAACTGCTTGCCCAGGCGCCGGCGGTCGTCGGCCGACAGCTCGACGGCGGTCGTAACCGTGGCGCGAATGCGGCCGGCGGCTTCGTCGGCGAGCTGTTCGTACTCGTCGAGGATGCCGGCGGCCTGATCCACGTGGCTCGACTCGATGAGCATGCGGGCGAGGTTGGTCGCCTCGGGGTCGAGGAATCGTGGAGCCGCAATCAGCTCCATTCGGCGCGCCGCCGGGATGGTCGGGTTCTCGAGCACTGCGGCCACCCCTGGATCGCCCATGAGGTCTTTGATCGCGCTGAGGTGACGGAGCCACTCCTCGACATGATCCTCATCGGAGGCGAGCTCGAAGACCGCCCGCGCGTAGCGCTTAGCGGCTGCCGTTGCCACTCGCGACCTCCTCGATGGCTTTCTCGATCAGGTCCTTGTGCTTCGCCACATCGAGCGTCTCGCCGATGACCCTTTCGGTCGCCGCCACGACCAGGCCGGCCACCTCGCTGCGGACCGACTGGATCGCCTTCAGCCGGTCGGCTTCGATCTCCTTGCGCGTGGACTCGCGAATGCGATGGGCCTCCTCCTCGGCCTTCTGCTTGAGGTCCTGGCGGAGCTGCTCCGCTGACTTGTTCGCGGCGTCGATGACACTCTGGGCCGTTCTGCGCGCGTCGTTCAGCTTCGCCTCCGCGTCTTTGAGCGCTGCTTCGGCATCGGCACGAGCCTTGTCGGCCTCTTTCAACTGTTCCACGACCTGGCGCTGCCGCGCCTCCGCCAGCCTTACGACCTGGGGATATACGTAGCGGGCAAGGATGGCCATCATGACCAGGAAGGTGATCAGCTCCACGATCACCGTTCCGTTGATTTCGATGACGCCGGCCGTGCCCGCGAGAAACAGCATTACTTCGGCGCGACCTGGCTGATGAATACGAACCCGAAGGCGAGGTTGATGAAGTACATCGCTTCCACGAGTCCGACGATCGTGAAGAGCCAGGGGATCATCCTGCCCTGCGCCTCAGGCTGCCTGGCGACACCGCTGATGAAGGCGTTGCCGGCGAGGCCGTCACCGACTGCGGCGCCGATGGCGCCGAGACCGAGTGCAAGGCCGAAGCCGATGAGCGCCCCAGCAAGGGTTATTCCGTGATCAGTCATGTTCCCTCCTAATGATGTTCATGTTCGAGGCCCTCTCGGGCGGCCCCGAAATAGATGACCGTGAGCAGCATGAAGATGAATGCCTGGATGAAGCCGATGAAGATGACGTCGAAAGCCTTCCATATGACAAGGATCAGGGAGCCGAGGACAGTCGCGCCGACTGTGCCTACGAGCGGTAGCTGAAGGTTGGCCAGGCTCGCAATCAGGCCGATCATGACCGCCCCGGCAAAGATGTTGCCGAACAGCCGAAGAGAGAGCGTCAAGGGCTTGACCGCCTCCTCGAGGATGTTGAGCGGAGTGAAGATGATCCGCACCGGCACCGGCAGCTCGAACGGCTTCGTGAAGCGACGGAGATAGCCCCTCCACCCGAGCGTGCGGACGCTGTACCACTGCACGACGGCGATGACGACCACCGCCATGGCCAGCGTCTGGTTGAGGTCGGCGTTCGCGCCGTGCAGGAACGGGAAGAACGCCAGGGGAAAGATCTCGATCCAGTTGGCGATCAGGATGTAGAGGAAAAGGGTCATAGCCAGCGGGATGACGAAGAGAGCATCGTCCGAGACGTTGGTCTTGATGAGCGCGCGTAATTGGTCGTAGCCCCACTCGAAGATCGCTTGAGCCTTGGTCGGCTCGCCCTCTCGAAGCTGTGACCGAAGCCAGAAGGCAACCCCAAGTGTGACCACGACGGCTATGGCACTCGAGATGACGCTGTCGTAGTTGAAGGTGCAGACCGTGCCGCACCCGAGGTCGATTGTCGGATGAGTGCCCGCGCTCGACTCGAGGGGAATCATGAGCGCAGGCCTCGGCGGACGCCCGCCGCCACCATCACCAGCTGGGCCGCGCCCATACCAAGCAAAACTGTCCAGGCTGAGCTGCCAAGCAACAGCGCACCGCCGACGCCCAGGGCAGTCAGGGATGCCAGCCGCATCAGGCTCGCGGACAGAAAAGAGGAGTTGCGGTCGAGCAGCGCGACGATCAAGTACCCGTTGGCCGAACCGATGACGAGACCCAGCGCGATACCCAGTCCGGCCGATGCATGCCCGGAGGCCGTCGCCACCAGAATCACCGCCAAGCCCAGCGCGACCGACCCGGCCAGCGTGTCACCTGGTACGCCGCGATTAGCACTCCGGAGGCCAAGCCCGACCATCACCTCGTGAACTCCCTCACCTTCAACCAGATGGCGAGCCCACCCGCCATCAGGCCCACGAACAACCCGATCAGTACGAACACAGGACCTGTGTGCAACCAGCTGTCGAGCCAGACGCCGGCAAGCAGCGGAAGCAGGACTGAACCTGCGAAATAGAGCCCGATTCCGGCCATGTCGCCGCCGGTTGGGCCGGATTTCGAGGGGCGCGCCATGCCCGAGCTAATCCTACCGTCTGCCCGGATCGGCCAGGAGGCGGCGCAGGAAAGGCGCCGGGATGCGGAGGCCGGCTTTCTGGAGCCGGTCGGCAGCCACGGTCGAGGCAAGCACCAGGGCGGCCACCAGGACCGCGCCCAGGATCCGCCGGTGCCCGAAGAGCATCAAGCCGACCGTGCCGGTGAGAGCCGTGGCGGCATAGAACACGTAGCAGGTCTGCCTCGGGTTGAGCCCAAACGCCTGGAGCCGGTGATGGAGGTGCTGGAGGTCAGGACGCGCGACCGATATGTGGCCGCGGCGCCGTCTGATGATCGCCCACCCCGTGTCAACGATCGGAAGGGCCAGCGCGAGCGCCGGCACCGCCAAGGCGAAGGCAACGTTGACCTTGGAGACGCCGAGTATCGAGATCACTCCAATCGCGGCGCCCAGGAAATGGGAGCCCGAGTCGCCCATGAAGATCCTGGCCGGATAGAAGTTGAAGAGAAGGAAGCCGGCACAGGTGCCGGCCAGCGCCCCCGCCAGCTGCACCGCCTCGCGCGATGCACCCACCGAAACGCCGGCGGCTGCGATCAGCAGGGTCAGGGCGACGATCGCAATCACTCCCGCCGCCAGGCCGTCGACGCCATCGAGAAAGTTCACGGTGTTTTGCATACCGACCAGCCAGAGCAGGCTGACCGGGATGCTGAGCCAGCCAAGGAGCACCAGGTGCGTCCGGCTGCCGAAGGTCGGCAA
>DASWGF010000252.1:0-2258 GCA_036393875.1 Candidatus Dormiibacterota bacterium | reverse complement strand
CTCGGGAGGCTGACGAATGGCAGTTCGGATCCCCGGCATCAATATCGATGAGTACTACCAGCAGCTTGGGCCGATCGAGCCCTTGATTCGCGACGACCGCGTGACTGAGATCATGGTCAACGGCAGCGACCACGTCTACGTTGAAATGGGCGGCAAGGTCGTGCTCACCAACATCAAGTTCGTGGATGAGGACCAGCTGCTCAACGTCATCCAGTTCATCGTCCGTACGGTCGGCCGCCGCATCGACGAGCGCCAGCCGCTCTGCGATGCCCGCCTCGCGGACGGCTCCCGCGTCAATGCGGTCATCCGGCCGCTGGCGTTGAACGGCCCTCTGCTGACGGTCCGCAAGTTCTCGCGCGACCCGTTCCAGGTCGAGGACCTGATCCGGTTCGGCACCTGCAACGAGGCCGGCTTCGGCTTCATGAAGGCGGCCGTGCTCGCCAAGGCCAACATCATCATCTCGGGTGGTACGGGCACGGGCAAGACGACGTTCCTCAACGTCCTCTCGGGCTTCATTCCGGTCGAGGACCGCATCGTCACCATCGAAGACGCGGCCGAGCTCCAGCTCCACCAGGAGCACGTGTGCCGCATGGAGACGCGTCCCAAGGACATCAACGGCGAGGGCGAGATCACGATTCAGCGCCTCGTGATCAACTCGCTGCGCATGCGCCCGGAAAGAATCGTCGTCGGCGAGTGTCGTGGCGGCGAGGCGCTCGACATGCTCCAGGCCATGAACACCGGCCACGATGGTTCGATGACGACGCTGCACGCCAACACGCCACGCGACGCGCTCGCTCGACTCGAAACCCTGGTGCTCATGGCCGGCGTCGACCTGCCGGTGCGCGCCATCCGCCAGCAGACCGGGTCCGCCATCAACCTCATCGTCCAGCTCAACCGCCTTCGCGACGGCTCGCGCAAGGTGACCAACATCAGCGAGGTCGTGGGCATGGAGCAGGACATCATCACGATGCAGGACATCTTCGTGCTCGACCAGAAAGGTGCGACGCCGGACGGCAAGGTCATCGCCGAGTTCAAGCCCACGGGCTTGCGGCCCAAGATTCTGGACCGGATTTTCAACCAGGGCATTCCGCTGCCTAAAGAGATCCTGACGCTGTTCCCACCGCCGCCCGGATACAAGCCGTCCAGCCGCTAGCGGGCCGCTAGGCCAGGTTTATACTCGGGCTGTGAAGGTCGTCCTGAACGACCGCACCGATGGGCTGCCGCCGGCGCTCAAGGCCTACGCCGAGCGAAAGCTAACCCGCCTCGAGCGCCATTTCGGCAAGGTGGCCGACGCCGTCGTCGATTTTTCCGAAGAGCACAAGCGCTTCGGACTCGCGACCATCGTGTGCCGCATCAACGTCCACGTGAACGGGCGCCGCACGCCCGTGCTCTCAGCGCATGAGCGGGGCGTCGATGCCCAGTCGGCACTGGATCTCGCCCTCGACAAGATCGATCGGCAGGTGGTCAAGTTGAAGGAGATCAGGACCCACCGGCACCTGGACTCCTCGCCGATCCGGCAGCCGGCGCGGAGAAAATCCTCCCAGCCCAGGACCCCGGAGCCGGAGCGGATCCGGGTCAAGCTGCTCCCGCAATCGACCGAGCAGGCGATCGCCGACCTCGTGTCCGACGGCGAGGCCTTCCACATCTACCTCGACGAGTTCTCGGGCGGCATCCAGATCGCCTTCCGGCGCGCCGACGGCACGGTGGCAATCATCGAACCCGTAATTACCTAGTTTTAGTCGGCTCCCCACCATGTGGGGAGCTGCCCGCCGCGAAGCGGCGGGCTGAGGGGAGGTCCAATGGCCGAAGGCCGCTGACGGGAGTTCGGATTAACCCACAGCCGCCAAGGGAAAGAATTGGAGCAGGTACCCTAGATCTAGACCCATGCTGAACCTGACCAAGCTCCTGGACCCCAACGAGAGGGAAGTCAAGCGCCACCTCATGGTGGCGGCCGCCATCAACGAGCTCGAGCCCGAGCTCGAGGCGCTGGACGATGCGGGCCTGCGCGCGCGCTCGGACGACCTGCGGCAGCGCGCTCGCGACGGCCACGACCTCGACGAGCTCCTGATCGAGGCTTTTGCCGTCTGCCGCGAGGCCGCCCGCCGCACGATCGGCCTCAGGCACTTCGACGTCCAGCTGGTGGGAGGCATGGTCCTGCACCAGGGCAAGATCGCCGAGATGAAGACCGGAGAGGGCAAGACGCTGGTCGCCAGCCTCGCGCTCTACCTGAACGCCCTCGCCGGCAAGGGCGTCCACCT
>DASWGF010000251.1:0-3161 GCA_036393875.1 Candidatus Dormiibacterota bacterium | reverse complement strand
GCGATCCGGATGGCGTACCGCAGGTCCTCTTCCGCCTCGTCGAGCCGGCCCAGCTCGCGTTTCGCGATCCCACGCGCCGCCCTGGCGTCGGCCAGCTCCCACCGGGCGCCCAGCTCGGCAAAGATCGCGATGCCGCGATCGAACCACGGCAGCGCTTCCTCGCGGCGACCGAGCTCGTCCAACACCCGCGCCTTCTGGACGGCGGTGTTGGCGACGCTGAACTGATCGCCGGTTTCCTCCGCGAGCGCAACGGCTTCGTCGATCAGCCCGAGCGCCCCATCCACATCCTTCATCTCGCCGCGGTTGATCGAGAGAGCGGTAAGGGCGCGCACCCGAGCCCAATGGTCGTTGGGATCGACCATCGCGAGGGCTCTGCGCCAGATCACCTCAGCCTCGTCGAATTTTCCCCGGGTCCATGGCACCCAGCCTGCGAACAGGAGCGTACGCACGACCGCCCAGGGCTCGCCGAGCTGCTCCGCGGCCGCCAGCGACCGGTTCAGGAGCTTCTCCGCCTTGTCTACGTCCGCTTCGTAGTTGATGGCGATGTCGCCGAGGAAGCGCAGCGCGAGCGCCAGCGCGAAGAGGTCGTCGTGGGCCTCGGCCAGTGTCACCGCGCGAGTCAAAGCCTCGGTGGCCAATCGATATTCGCCCAGCCAGTAGCGGGATTCGCCCATACCCGCAAGAGCCCGGGCCTCGCGCGCGCCCCAGTTTTTCTCGGCGCCGGCCATCACGAGGGCGCGTTCGTAACGATCGATCGCCGAACGGATCTCCATGCGCCGGCGCGCGCGATCGCCCGCCACCAGCAGGGCATCGGCCGCCCGATCGGGCGCGGCGCGGTCGTTGGGGTCCAGGTCGAGCGAGGCGACGGCCGCGAGCTCCAGGTGGTCTGCCGCCAGCGAGACATGGCCCGAGCTCATGAGGTAGTCGGCGATCTGATGGTGGAGGCGCTGCCGCTCACGCTTCGGCAGGCTCGCGTAAGCGACCTCTTTCAGCGTCGCATGCCGAAGCTTCCAGTTCGGCTCTGCTGACGCCCCCTGTTGGCGCACGATCACTTCCGCATCCTCGAGCGCCTGCAGTTCGGTGACATTGGCGATTGGATCGACCAGGTGGACCTCCTCGAGATCGAACCCGTACATGAATACCGAGGCGCGCCTGGCGAGCTCGCGCAGTCGTGACGGCAAAGCGTCGAGCCGGGCGCCGACCACGGCTTGCACAGTCGGGGGCAGGGACACACGATGCGGCGTCTCGCCTCCCTCGGCGTCGGGAATGAACATGCCGGTCGTCTCGATGATGAAAAAAGGATTGCCGCCGGCGCGCTCGGCGATCTCGACCGCCTGCGCATCGGCGATGTGACCGCTGCCGGCATGGCGGACGAGGTGGATCGACTCCTCGGCCGAGAGCGGATCCAACCGGAGGAGCACGGCATTCCCGCTGGTGGATCCCCAGTCGGCTCGTATCGCCAGAAGCTCGGGTCGAGCCAGGGCCAGGATCAACGCGCGGCGGGGTCCGCGCCGTCCCGGTGTGGCCAGGCGCTCGATCAGGTCGAGCATCGGCGGCTTCAGGTCGTGCGCATCGTCGAACACGATCGCGGCTGGATGATCGCGGGCCAGGCCGTCCACGACGGCGATGAAGCCGGCCTGCACATCGTTCACGAAGGCTGTCTCGTCAGGTCTTTCGGACAGGCCGAACAGCAGGCCGAGCCGCTGCGCCGTTCGTTCGGCTTCCGTTGGATCGCAGCACCTATCCGCGAGCTCTCGCAGCAGACTCCGAACCTTGTCGGGCGGATCGCCGGCACCGATGCCCGCCAGGTCGCCGACGATGGCGGCCACCGGCGAGAAGGTGGCGGTGTCCGTGTAAGAGCGGGCCTGGCCGCGGAGGACGACCACGGCCGCGCCGACGCCCGCCGTCAGCTCGTCGGCCAGCCGCGATTTGCCGATCCCGGCCTCGCCCACGATGGTCACGAGCACCGGTCGACCGGTGGAGGTCGCCAGCCCCAGGCTCTGCTCTAGGACCGCCTGTTCGCTGGCGCGGCCGACGAACGGAATCGTGCGCCGGGCGGACCGCGTTGTGAGGCCTTCGACCGGAAACGCCTCGAGCGCCGAATCGAAGCCCTTGGCCTTGACCCGGCGCCGCCGCCCGAACGCGACTTTGGTGGTGGTGAGGGCCTGAGTCGTGGCCCCGACGAGCACCTCGCCAGGCTGGGCGGCGGATTGCAGCCGGGCGGCGGAGTTCACGACCGGCCCCGTCACGAGCAGCTGCCCGCTCGGGTTGCGTCCCATCGCCGCCTCGCCGGATTCGATTCCGATCCGCACCTCGAGCGGCTCCTCCAGCCCGGCCGCCTCGCCCAAACGGCGGGTGCGCCCCCGGATAGCGAGACCGGCGCGGACCGCACGCAGGGCGTCGTCCTCATGCACGGTCGGCAGCCCGAAAACCGCCATCACGGCGTCGCCGATGAACTTCTCCGGGCGGCCCCGGAGGTCGATCAGCTCCTCGGCCGCCGCCGCGAAGAACTGTCCCAGCAGCTCGCGCGATCGCTCGGGATCGAGGCGCCGCCCGATTCCGGTCGAGTCCACGATGTCGGCGAACAGGACGGTGACGACCTTCCTTTCCTCGGTGCCGACCAGCGCTCCGACCGTGGCGCCGCAGTTCGGGCAGAAGCGGGCTCCGTCCGGAAGTGGACGGCCGCAGATCGAGCAAGCTGTGGCCACCTATGCAGAATATGCTGCGAGCCATGAGCGATCCCAAAATCGACGTCCTGAGCAAGGTCCCGCTCTTCTCTCAGCTGTCCAAACACGAGCTCGAGTTCGTGGCGACCAGGACCGACGAGGCGGAGGTGCCGGCCGGGAAGGTGCTGACGACGCAAGGGCGCCCCGGTGATACGTTCTACGTCCTGCTCGGCGGCGAGGCCAAGGTGGTCATCGACGGCGACCTTCGCCGCATCCTCCAGAGGGGAGACTTTTTTGGCGAGATCAGCATGCTCGATCGAGGGATGGCCACCGCGACGATAACGACGAGCAAGGCTTCACGGCTGCTGGTGATGAGTCACGCACAGTTCCGGGATGCCATCAAAGCCAACGATGCGTTGCTGGTCCACGTGCTGGCCGCGATGGGAGAGCGGTTGCGGGCTGACATGGCTGCCAGCCACGGCCACGACTAGATCC
>DASWGF010000250.1:0-8467 GCA_036393875.1 Candidatus Dormiibacterota bacterium | reverse complement strand
TCGCGCGGGTCGTGGATGTAGCCGCTGACGTAGCGGGCCGGCACGCCCATGGCGCGAGCGATGGCGATGAACAGGTGCGCGAAGTCCTGGCACACGCCGGCGCGCAACGCCAGCACGTCGTCGACGGCGCTGTACACGTTGGTGACCGCGCGGTCGTAGGCGAACTCTCGGTTGATCGTGATCGTGAGCTCGTCGAGCGCTCGTTCCACCGCGGGCCCGGACTCATGGTCGGTGACAGGGTGCCTGCTCGCCAGCTCCCGCACGCCGGGCACGTCTTTGACTGGCGCTCGGAACCGGAGGAAATCCTGCACCAGCTCCTCGCCGGGTTCGGCGTCCGGTTCCAGGCCGGTCTCGACCACCGATCTGCCGATCAAGTTCAAGGAAGCGTGCGGGCGAACCAGGTTGAAGTAATGGACGTGGTTCCCGTAACCGTCGCGATAGGAGCGCGGCTCCAGCCCCGAGCTCACGTCGAGGTCGAACTTCACGCAGCGCTGCCCGTTGCCGTCCATCGGACGGAGCCTCACTTCCATGACCGTCTCCGCGATCGGTCCCGCGTACCGGTATCGGGTCTCATGCACGACTTCCAATCTCATTGCTGCTGCTGCTGGGGCATCGCCCTGCCCTCGTCGCCCATCACGCTGGCCGGGACCTTGCTCGGATGGAAGTACGCCTCGCGCATGGCGACGACGAGCTGGCGCAACAGATCTCCGCACTGCGCATCGAAATCTCGCGGGTTCTCGGCGACCCACTGGGTGTCAGCCTGCTCGAACACCGAATCGAGCCGGGTCAGGAGGCGCCTCGGCCGCGAACGGCGGCCTGGCCCGTCGATCCGCGAGACCGACTCCAGCGCCACACCAACCGCGAATCGCGCGGAGCGCGGCAGCGCGGCGTCGAGAAGAAGGCATTCGATCACGTGCTCTGGCGTGACGCCACCCGAGTAGCGGGCCTGGTACGACTCGAACGCGAAGCACGACTTGAGTACGGCGGTCCATTCCAGCGCATCTTCGGGCGCGTCGGCGAGCTCGGCCGACTTGCGGGTGACGAGCGCCGTCACGTTGCCGGCCCGCTCCAGGAACTTGCCCAGGCGAACGAAATCGCGTGCTTCGTCATGAGACATGGTGTCCTCCATCAGTCCGTCCACCAGCCGGATGCTGAGCTGGACGTCGGTGAGGAACGGGTAAAGGTCCGGCTGCCAGGCCGCCTCGTGGACCCTCCAATGGAGGGCGTTGACCTGTTCGTACAGTTCCGAGGGCAATGAAGGACGAACCGCCTGCGCAGCCGTCCGCGCGGACTCGACGCTCGAGCGCACCGAAGGGCCTAGCGTGCCGCCGACCAGCATCTCGACCGCCTGGTCGCGCCGGCCGGTGGTGACGCTTGGCCAGCCGGCCAACTCCATGAACCGGATCCAGAAGTTCGGGCCCGGTTCGTCGGTGCGATCGAGTGACAGGGCGACGTGCACGCCCAGGATGCGGGCCAGGTGGTCGGCGCGCTCGAGGTGACGGCCCAGCAAGGTCAAGGAGGTGGCGCCGCGGCTAAGCATCGCCGTCCTCGCCGAAATCGCGGTCGTCTTCGGCCATGACCCACGTATCGCGGCTCCCGCCGCCCTGGGAGCTGTTGACGATCAGGGAACCGGGCTTGAGGGCGACGCGTGTCAGACCCCCGGGTGTGACGTGAACCTCCGGGCCGGTCAGCACGAACGGGCGCAGGTCCTGGTGGGCGCGGCGAAGCTGCCCGCCGTCGAGGATCGGCTGGACGGAAAGTGAGACCACGGGTTGGGCGATGAAAGCCCGCGGCCGCGCCTCGATACGCAGCCGGAACAGGTCTCGCTCCTCTTTGGTCGAGGCCGGGCCCATGAGCATCCCGTAGCCGCCGGAGGCGTCGACAGTCTTCACCACCAGCTCCTCGAGATGTTCGACCACGTAGCGGCGGTCGTCATCGATCGCGCACACGTACGTCTGCACATTGGGCAGGATCGGATCCTCGTTGAGGTAGTAGCGGATGATCGTCGGGATCAGGGCATACACGGCCTTGTCGTCCGCGACCCCGTTCCCGAGCCCGTTGGCGATCGCGACGTGGCCGGCCCGGTAGGCATTCACGAGGCCGGCCACCCCGACCAGCGATTCCTGGCGCCCGAAGATCGGATCGAGCCATTCGTCGTCGAGCCGCCGGTAGATGACATGGACCGGCCGCAGCCCGCGAGTGGTGCGCATGAAGACCTGGTCCTGGTCCACGACCAGGTCGGTGCCTTCAACCAGCTCGATGCCCATCTGCTTGGCCAGGTAAAGGTGCTCGTAGTAAGCCGCGTTGTTGATCCCGGGGGTCAGTAGCACGACCGTCGGGTCGTCGACGCCGGGCGGAGCGAGCCAGCGGAGGTGGCGAAGAAGCTCATGGGTATAGCCCTCGACCGGCCGCACCGGATAGCCCGCGAACAGATCCGGCAGCACGCGCTTCATCACGTGCCGGTTGGCCAGTACGTACGAGACGCCCGATGGCGTGCGCAGATTGTCCTCGAGCACGAAGAACTGTCCCTTGTGGTCTCGAACCAGGTCGATGCCGGCGATCTGGCAGTGAATGCCGTGCGGCGCGGGCAGGCCCTCGACCTCACGCATGTACTGCGGGCTGCTGAGCACGATCTCGGGCGGAATCGCCCGCTGTCTCAGGATCAGCTTGGCGTTGTAAACGTCGTCCAGGAACAGGTTGAGCGCAGTCAAACGCTGCTTGAGACCTGCCTCGAGGCGCTTCCAGGCCCGGGCCGAGATCACCCGCGGGATGATGTCGAAGGGGAAGACCTTCTCGTTGCCCTGCGCATCCGGATAGACCGCGAACGTGATCCCGTGGTTGCGAAACATCTGCATGGCCAGCTCGTGGCGGCGCTGCAGCTCGGCCGGGCCGAGACGGTTCAGGCGCTCGTAGAGCCGGCGGTAGACGGGCCTTGGCCGGCCGCCGCCCGCAAGCATTTCGTCATAGAAGCCGTTGGTCTGGTAGTTGGCACCAAGGGATTTTGTGGAGGGCACAGCTATAGTGTCTGCGCCATTCCGACTCAGGGAAAGACGATCACGCTCCGGGTTGGCTGCGAGTTCAACTACGACGTGAGCGCGCCGACCACCATGACAGTTCAAGTGCGCCCGCGCTCGGATGCCCGGCACCAGCTGGTGACTGAGGCCTGGACCAGCTCGCCTTCGCTTCCCGTGGACGAGTACGCCGACATCTATGGCAACCCCGTGAAGCGGATCCTCGCCCCGCAAGGCGCCCTGACGCTTCGCTACGACGCCATGTGCCTCGCACCGGATGAGCCGGATCCAGACGGTTCCGGCATCGGGCAGGCGCCGGTGGAAGAGATCCCTGGCGAGCTCCTCCATTACACGCTGCCGAGCCGCTACTGCCTCTCCGACGAGCTCATGGGCACCGCTTGGGAGCTGTTCGGGTCGACCGAGCCGGGCTGGGCGCGCGTGCAAGCCATCTGCGACTGGGTCCACGACCACCTCCGCTTCCAGTACGGCACCAGCAACCCGTTGACGACCGCGGTCGACGTGTTCCGAAGCCGGGAGGGGGTGTGCCGCGACTTCGCGCATCTCGCGGTAGCCTTTTGCCGAGCGATGAACATCCCCGCCCGGTACGTATTCGGTTACCTGCCCGACATCTACGTGCCGATCCCGCCCGAGCCCATGGACTTTGCCGCCTGGATGGAGGTCTGGCTCGGCGACCGCTGGTGGACCTTCGACCCGCGCAACAACGCCAGGCGGGTGGGACGAGTGCTGATCGGGCGCGGGCGCGATGCCCTCGACGTCGCCATGCTGACCACGTTCGGGCCGGCCGAGTTTCGGTCGATGACCGTCTGGGCCGACCGGGTCGAGGCCGCATGATGACGATCGAGCTGGCGACTGTGGACTGGGCTGCCGCTCGCCGGGCCACTTACCTCGTCAAGCAGAGCTTCAGGTACGACTACCCCGAGCCCGTCCGCGACCTGAGCCACCGCCTGGTCGTCATCCCGCCGGAACGGTTCGGTGACCAGCGCCGGCTTCGCCACCAGCTTTCTGTGGTGGGTGACGGCGTCCGCTCGGAGGATCGAAAGGATCGATTCGGCAACATGGTCGTCGACGTCTTCGCCCCTCGCGTGTCGGCGGCGATCGAGTTCGCGGCCGAGATCTCGGTGGAGCGCCATGCGTCGGAGCCAAACCGGCTCCTGGACGGCTGGCTCGCCGACGGGTATCTCCTGGAGCCTTCCGCGCTGACTGCCGCAGACGACCGGATCCGGCGGGCTGCCGAAGTTTTGGCGGGTGCCGCCGAATGGGGCCTGCCGCTGGCCGACAGCATCAACGACTGGGTCTACCAATCGATGACCTACAAGCATGGGGTGACGGGAGTGCGGACCACGGCCTCCGAGGCGCTCGCGGTCGGCTCGGGTGTCTGCCAGGACTACGCACATGTGATGCTCGCGATCACCAGGGCCTGCGGGTTGCCGTCGCGCTATGTGTCAGGCCATCTCCTCGGGCAGGGCGGAACGCACGCGTGGGTCGAGGTGGTATTGCCGACGAACGACGGCACCGGCGATGCGATCGCCTGGCCCTTCGACCCGACCAACGCGGGGAGGGGAGGGCTCGGCTACCTGACGATCGCGGTCGGTGGCGACTATGCGGACGTGGCGCCAACGTCCGGAACCTACGTCTCGCCGTTGATGGGACTCCTGACCACACGCAAGAGCGTGACCCTTACCGAGCTGGAGTACGCGACAGGGTAGTTTGCGACGATCGCAGCGACCCTGATCCGGAGCCGGCGCTCCGTCGCCCGCTGTCAGGCACGCTGGAACCCCTCGGGGCTGCGCAGGCCGAAGCCCAGGCTCCGGTCGAAGGCGATGTGCGCGATCCAGGCCAGGCCCCCAGCGAGCCAGCCGGGTGACTGCAGAACGACCATCAACGCGACCAGAATCGCCGGGACCCACAACCGATGCACAGCGTTGTAGAAGGGCACGCCGCGAGGGTGGAGCTGGCCGCGCTGGAGGCCGGGGCCTGCGCCGACCAGCAGCGCCACGTCTGGCGCGATCGCGAAAACCACGAGCTGCCACCAGCTGGTGTGCTGAGTCACGACGACGGCGATGGCCAGCCCTGTCGCGAGCAACCCCAAGATCACATAAGCCAGTTTCTTCAAGGTCTTATCAAATCCTCACGCGGGTCTTATATATCCCATGGAGATGACTGGCTCGCTGATCCTCGTCGTCGAGGACGACACCCGGCTGGCCGCGACCCTGCAACGCGTCCTGACGTCTGAGGGTCACGAAGTCGCGATTGCAGGCGATGGCAACGATGCCCTGCGCCGCGCGCGCGACCGGCCTCCCGACCTGGTCATCCTCGATGTGATGCTGCCCGGCCTCGACGGGATTGCTGTCTGCCGGCGCCTGCGAGCGACCGCCCAGTTTCCGATCCTCATGCTCACCGCGCTGGCGGGAACCGAGCAGAGGGTGCGTGGACTCGATTCCGGCGCGGACGACTACCTGGTCAAGCCGTTCGCCTACCAGGAGCTGCTCGCCCGCGTGCGCGCGCTCCTTCGCCGTGCCGGTCCCACCGATCGTTTGCGTTTCGCAGACCTCGACCTCGAACCTGCCACTCGCAGCGCGTGGCGTGGCTCGCGTCCGCTGATGCTGACCCACACCGAGTTCGCGTTGCTCGAGCACTTCCTTCGCCATCCGCGCCAGGTGCTCACTCGCGAGCAATTGTTGGAGGCGGTCTGGGCGGGCGAGCCCGAGGGCGACAACGTGGTCGCCGTTTACGTCGGGTACGTGCGTCAGAAGCTGGAAGAGGCGGGAGAGCCGCGGCTGCTCCACACCGTCCGGGGCACCGGCTACGCGCTCAGGGAGGGCTAGTGTCCCTTCGTCTTCGTCTGGCCCTCTTCGGGACCGCTGTCGTTGCGTTGACGCTCGTGCTCTTTGGCGCCCTTCTTTATGGGCTGCTCGCGCGCGGCGTGGCGACGAATCAGGACGACGCTTTGCGCAGTCGGGCCGGTCAAGCCGCTGCCGCTCTCAATGCCGCTCCGGACATCGCTCCTCGATCCCCAGTAGCGCCCGCGGAACTGCGCACCAGCACCGAGATATTCGTCGAGGTGCTCGATCGCAACTGGTCCGTCGTCTACTCGACCGGCGTGCTGGACGGCGCGGCGCCCACGATTGCTGCCCGGCTGCGCGGCGGAGCAGCGCACGGTGCCTTCGACACCGAGGGCGGCCTTCGTCTCTACGCGACGCAGTTCACCAACGGCTTTGTGATCACAGGACAATCGACCCGTGTGCCGCAATCGAACCTGTCGGGCGTGGTTGGGTTTCTCGTCATCTCGGGCGTCCCCACCCTGCTCGCCGCCCTGGCCGCCTCCTGGCTGGTCGCGGGCCGTGCCCTCAAGCCGTTGAAGAATGTCGCGGGCGAGGCCGACGAAATCGGCCGGACACGGGACTTCGGACGGCGCCTCCTCAGTCGGCGCAGCCGCGATGAGGTCGCGCTGCTTTCGACGAGCTTCAACCGGATGCTCGAACAGCTCCAGGACGCATTTGAGTCGCAGCGGCGATTTATCGCAGACGCGTCGCATGAGCTGCGGACGCCCCTGACGACGATCCAGGGCAATGCGGGCTTGCTCGCGCACGGGCCGCCGATCGCAGAAACCGTTCAGCGTGCGGCCGCCACCGACATCGCGGAGGAGAGCGAGCGTATGAGCAGGCTGGTCGATCGCCTGCTCACCCTGGCGCGCGCCGACTCCGGGCTTCGCCTGGAGCTGACACCCGTCGACCTGCGTGCGGTGGTCGTCGACGTGACGCGCCAAGCGGCCGCCGTCCATCCGGAGCGGGCGTTCGAGGTCAAGGTTGTCGATGTGCAGGTGGCCGGCGACGAGGACGCACTGAGGCAGCTGCTGTGGATCGTCATCGACAATGCGCTCCGGTACGCGCGGTCCGCCGTCTCGGTCGGTCTCGAGGTGGACTCGGGCTGGGCGAGGCTGATGGTCGGTGACGACGGCCCAGGCATCGCTGTCGAGGATCGCGAGCGAATCTTCGAGCGCTTCTACAAAGTGGACGCAGCCCGGACACGTGCCGACGCGAGTGGCACCGGTCGTGGCGCGGGCCTGGGCCTCTCGATCGCGCGCTGGATCACGGAGCAGCACGGGGGCCGCATCATCGCCGACCGCAGCGCGGCGGGCGGTGCCGGTCTGTACGTGGACCTTCCGCTCTTACGTCGTTCTTAGCCACCCACGCGACGCTGTGGCGCATGTACAACGTCAACCCAGAGCACGCGATCGGACTGATCGGCGGTCTCGTCGCCTTGATCATCGCGCCGGTAGCGATGCGCTTGCATCCGCGTTGGCGCTCCGTGCCGGGCACGGTGCGCGCGGCTGCCGTGCTCATGATCGTGACCGCCGGGGTGCACCTGGCCCTCATTCCGCATCACCTCGCGCATGACCCCCTTACCTCCGTCCTGTTTCTTCTCAACGGCATCGCTTTCATCGCGCTCGCCGTCTCGTTCACCTGGCGGCACTGGCGCTTGGCTTCGGCCGGCCTGCTGATTGCCACCGTCATCGGATACCTCCTCTACGTCGGTGTCGGCCTTGAGGGTCCGGACCAGGTCGGCATCGCCACCAAGCTGATCGAGGTGACGGCACTGGGCCTAGCGCTCGTGCCCGTCAGGGGCGAGGCGCGCCGGACTCATCGCTCGTGGCGGTGGGTCGGCCTCGGTGTCGCGATGCCGCTTTTGATCGTCATGACCGGAGCGACGGTCTGGATCGTAGACCTGGCTCGGCCCGATGCCCGCCACGTGCACGCGGGGGCTTTGCTGCAGTCCACCAATGCCCTCCCGACAACGGCCCAGGTCGACGCGGCCAGCCGCCTGTACCACGAGACGAAGGCGGCCATCCAACCGTTCCAGGATTGGCACCAGGCGTGGGCAGCCGGCTACCGCCCCGGCGGCTCGACCTCGCTTCCGTCCTCGCACTGGATGAACCAGCGCTATGTCGACGCCGGGTATGTCATGGATCCACACCGCCCGCAGGGTCTCGTCTACGCCAACACGCACCACGGTCCGGTGCTGCTGGGCGCGATGTTTCAGATGAAGCGCATCAACCAGTTCGGCCCCGACCCCGGCGGACCGCTGACCGCTTGGCACCAGCACGAGAACATCTGCATCACGCCGTTCGGCTTCGAGTTCAGCCTCATGACCCCGTTTGCGAACTGTGCTCTCGGCGCGATCGACATCAGCGCGTCACCGATGCTCCACGTGTGGATCGTCGACAACCCTCACGGCGGGCCGTTCGCGGTCGACATCGCCCCGTCGGTGGTGGCGGCCCTGGACCGAACATGATGGCGACCAACGACGCGGGCCTCGCGCTCGTGCCCGTCAGGGGCGAGGCGCGCCGGTCTCATCGCTCGTGGCGGTGGGCCGGCCTCGGCGTCGCGATGCCGCTCTTGATTGTCATGACCGGAGCGACGGTCTGGATCGTAGAC
>DASWGF010000249.1:0-3869 GCA_036393875.1 Candidatus Dormiibacterota bacterium | reverse complement strand
CGTGTACCAGTTCACGCCGCTCAAGACGAAGTGCTTGCAGGTCTGCCGAAGCCCGATGGACTTCCTTCTGACCCATTGGTACCCGGGCGTGGCGGGCGAGTTCCGCCTGGGCCTGGAGCACGGCTTGTACTGCCTGGGCTGTTGCTGGGCGCTGATGGCGGTTTTCGTGGGCGCGGGCGCGATGGGTCTGCTGTGGGCCTCGGTGATCGCGCTGGTTGTTTTCGTCGAAAGGGTTTTACCGCGTGGATTGGTTTTCGGTCGAGCGATCGGAGCCACCTTGATCGGGGGCGCCGCGCTGATCGCAGCGCAACCCGAAATCGCGCAGTCCCTGGCAGGCAAGATGTGAAGTTGTGAGGAAAGACATGGCAACCGTGAAGCCGCCTACCTGGATGATCAAGGGTCAAGTCATCATCGCGTGCAACTGCGATTACGGGTGTCCGTGCAATGTGAACGGGCGTCCGACCCCTGGCAAGTGTGAGGGGGGCTGGACCTGGCACATCGAACAGGGGTCCTACGGCGACCTGCGACTCGACGGCCTGAACATCGGCCTGTACGCCAACTGGCCGGCCGCGATTCACGAGGGCAACGGGGTTGCGACCTACTTGATCGACGAGCGCGCCGACGAGCCGCAGCGCAGCGCGCTGCGAGCGCTGCTGGAGGGTGGCGGTGGCGGACCCTGGGCCATTTTTCGCAAGACCTTCACCGAGCTGCACGGCCCCCGATACGTGCACTACGAGGTGAACGCGGACACGAACCTACCCCTTGTAGTCGCCGCGGATGCGGTCACGCTCGAGATGGAGTACATCCTCAATCCCGTCACCAAAGAGACGATCCACCCCCGCCTCGCCCTGCCCGAGGGCCTTGTCGTCAAGGAGGCGGCACTGGTCGGCAGCAAGCAGTTCACAGTGCGGGATGACCACGTGAACTACGACCATTCAGGCCGATACGGTGCCTTCGGTTTCTTCCAGTATTTCGGGCCCTAGCCCGGAATGGCGACAGTTGACGTAGGGCGACTGCGGGCGGAAATCAAGCTCAAATACCGCGATGTTGCCACCGCCCCGACGCAGGGGTTTCACTTCCATGTGGGCAGGCCGCTGGCCAAGATGCTCGACTACCCAATGGCAGTCGTCGACGCGCTGCCGGCCCAGGTCGTCGAGTCATTTGCGGGTGTCAACAACCCTTTTTCGATGGGCGACCTGCGGCCGGGCGAGGCAGTCCTCGATATCGGCTCAGGAGCTGGATTCGATGCCATTCTTGCGGCTCAGATGGTTGGTCGCGAAGGCCACGTGACCGGCGTCGACATGACGCCTGAAATGCGCGAGAAGGCGGCCACCAACGCCTCGCTGCTCGGCCTTCGCAATGTGGCGTTCGTTGATGGCTTGGCGGAGAGGCTTCCAGTGGCCGATTCGAGCGTTGACGTTGTGATCTCCAATGGCGTGATCAACCTGTGCCCAGACAAGGCTGCAGTCTTCAGGGAAATCAATCGAGTGCTCAAGCCCGGCGGGCGGCTGCAAATTGCTGATGTCGTGGTGCAGAAACCCCTTCCGGAGGATGCGGTTGCCGATATCGACCTCTGGACGGGTTGAATCGCTGGAGCACTCCTCGTTGGGGAGTATACGAACGTCGTTAGATCCGCGGGCTTCAGTAACGTGCGGGTGGGTTGCATGGTCGACGTGTTCAGTGGCTCGGCGCACGAATCCGACGCCAAGGAGTTCGACACGCGCGGGATCGTCTTCAGCGCGAAGAAACCCGAATGAGTCGTTAGCTCTGACTAGAACGCCGTCGCGCGTGACTGGCGGCCGGTCGGCGCTGGCCGCTCTCGAGCGACGGCGCAACCGGGAATGCCGGTTGACACCGGATCGGGCCCTCGAATCGCTTGACGACGCTGCGTCGTTTCTAGCGGACCGTGGGCTTCTCACCCGAATGCCTGATTCGGCACTGCCAAGCCTTTTCGGCGCCTGTCACGAGTCGCCGGCACGAGCCGGCGGCAGAGGCTTCGACCTCTGGCCGCGATCCAAGTGGATCTGGTCGTTCCAGCTGACGCTCAGGCCAGGAACTCTGCTGACGAAACTACACCGCGGCAAGTCCCTGTACCTGATGGCCGACACCGCGCGCCTTTTCGATCCCCTCGTGCGCCAATCGATCGCCGCCGCCAGCGGCGACGAGGCCATGCTCCTCGCGCACCTAGCGAAGCACGGCGAGTCGACCCTGGATGACCTGGAGGTGGAGTTGGCGTGGGACCGCAAGCGAGTGAAGCGGGTGCGCGACCGCCTCCAGCACGTGGGAGCGGTGGTGGGAGACGGTCTGGTGTTCGAAGACGAGTCGACCTGGCACTTCGCGCCACTCCGCCGCTGGGACGACCTCTTCGACAAGGCCGCTGCCGTCGAGCATCCTTATGATGCCGTGGTCATGGCGGCGATGCGCGCCGCCGTGCTGGCGCGCGTGGATGATCTACGCAATTGGTTCAGCTGGCCGATACCGCTGGAGACCGTGGACAGACTTGTCGATGAGGGACGGCTGAAGCGGCCAGTCCCCGGGTGGCTGGCAGTCGCCGACCGCACTGCGCGGGGCAGCGACCACTGAACTTGCAAGAAGCGGAGAGGGAGAGATTTGTCTCCTCTCAAGGCCTCGAGCGTGGGACGGCTTCCCGCATCCTTCGGAGACCTACGTAATGCAGCCTCGGCGACGGAAAATCCGGGGCGTCCGCAGTCAGGACTAACTGCATCGTGCCACCCATGTACAGCCTAAGTCATCAGCTCGGCGGTCACGATCAGGCGTTCGCTGTACGTCCTCTGGCTCTGCTCCCAGGTGCCGGCACACGTAATCAACGAGAGACGCGCCGGACCGGAGCGCGAGAACACGTCCGCTGGAGGCGGGGAATTCGCCGGCAGGACAGCCGCCGTCGTTATCCGGAACTCGAGCTGGCGGCCATCGGGCCAGATCACCTGCATTGTGTCGCCAGGCCGGAGCTGATCGAGATGGCGGAAGACGGCCGGAGTCGACGGCAGACCATAGTGTCCATCGATCACAGCGTCACCGCCCTCACCAGGCGCCGGACCTCGACTGAACCAACCGACATTGTCGAGACGGCTTGGAGCGGCCATCGCATACTGCGCGTCCAGTCCGACGGGCTCGATTGGCGCGTCGACCCCGATGGTTGCGATCACCAGGCGCCAGACCCGGGGCTCGAGACGTTTCGGCCTCAAGGTATCGAGGGCCGGCGACGTGATCGACCGATAGGGAGACGCGCCACGATCCAGCTGCGATTCCCCAGCGCTGGGCACTCCGAGCGTCCGGGACTGCGCCCACGCCGATGGACTCAAGCCAGCAAGGAGCCCAGCGATCAATAGCATGGACACGACCCGAGTTCGCCGCCAGACCACGGCCAGCACTGCGACCGGTACGACCCCCCAGGGCAGCAGTGGTCCCGCCTGCAGTGGAGATGCCGGCATACCGGTGTTGGGCAGACCTGGCGCTGGGGCGGCGACGGTGAAGCACTCAGAGGTCGCGTTGGTGTGTGCAGACGCAGCGAAGACTCCCGTGCTGGCGACGTCGGGCGCGTATTCGGTACGCCAGCAGTATTCACCCGCCGAAGTCGTTGCCGTGGTGGGGTCGGAGGTCGCGGCTCCGGCCACCACAGGCTTGGCAGACCCTACCTGGGCGCCGCCGCTGGGACATCCGCCGGCGGTGACCTGAGCTGGACCGCACAGGAAGAATGTGACGTTGCCCGTCGGGACCGGACCGGCGCCACCGTTGCCGATGGTGACCGAGTCAGTCGCGGAAACGCCGGGAGCGGCCCCACTCCCGCCGGGAGCGCTCGTGCTCGTGATCACGGGGTCGCGACACGAGTGAAAGGCCAGCGGTCCCGC
>DASWGF010000248.1:0-15380 GCA_036393875.1 Candidatus Dormiibacterota bacterium | reverse complement strand
CCATCAGACGGGCGGTTCGCGAACCGCCCCTACAAGTCAGCAGAGGAAAGAAGTGAAGAGAGCCGGTTTGCGTCATGAGGCCAGTAGTGGTGGGCCTAGGTAGAGTCGAACTACCGACCTCGCCCTTATCAGGGGCGCGCTCTAGCCAACTGAGCTATAGGCCCGTGCTTCACTCAATCAATGCCAGAGATACAAAAAGGCCAGTATTTGGACTAAAGCCGGCCTCGCCATCGAGCGACGCATCTGCTCACTCGTTACGCGAGCCGCGCGCGCTTTCAGAAACATTGGTCTTGTCAAAGAGCTGACGCCCTTACCTCTCATCGCCGCCCGGAGGCGGCGGTGAGAATGGGAATCTCTCAAAGCCGAATAGTAGTGCTGGCGGGAATACGGAGGACACGT
This sequence comes from Candidatus Dormiibacterota bacterium, assembly GCA_036393875.1. GTDB lineage: Bacteria > Chloroflexota > Dormibacteria > Dormibacterales > Dormibacteraceae > UBA10449. The sequence goes on along the minus strand of DASWGF010000248.1, from coordinate 14,981 downwards.
ACCGCGTCCAACGTCTGCTTTGGCGAACCAATGCAGATTGACCTGCGAATGATCGCGCGACCGAAACCACGCGATAACGATTCGTTAGAAAGGAGGTGATCCAGCCGCAGGTTCCCCTACGGCTACCTTGTTACGACTTCGCCCCAGTCACCGGCCATACCATAGGCGGCTGCTCCCCGTGAGGGTTAGCGCACCGACTTCCGGTACAGCAGGCTTCCATGGCGTGACGGGCGGTGTGTACAAGGCCCGGGAACGTATTCACCGCGGCGTGCTGATCCGCGATTACTAGCGATTCCAACTTCATGCAGGCGAGTTGCAGCCTGCAATCCGAACTGAGACCGGCTTTAAGGGATTGCCTTCACGTCGCCGTGTCGGAACCCGTTGTACCGGCCATTGTAGCGTGTGTGTAGCCCTGGATATAAAGGGCATGCGGACTTGACGTCATCCCCACCTTCCTCCGGGTTTCGCCCGGCAGTCTCCCTAGATTATTCAACTAAGGACAGGGGTTGCGCTCGTTGCGGGACTTAACCCAACACCTCACGGCACGAGCTGACGACAGCCATGCACCACCTGCGCAAAAGTCCCTTGCGGGAGGCTCTGGCTTTCACCAAAGTTTCCTTTGCATGTCAAACCCAGGTAAGGTTCTTCGCGTCGCCTCGAATTAAACCACACGCTCCGCTGCTTGTGCGGGCCCCCGCCTATTCCTTTGAGTTTTAACCTTGCGGCCGTAGTCCCCAGGCGGTGAACTTAATGCGTTAGCTGCGGCACTGATCGGGTCAATCCGACCAACACCTAGTTCACAACGTTTAGGGCGTGGACTACCCGGGTATCTAATCCGGTTCGCTCCCCACGCTTTCGCGTCTCAGCGTCAGTTGCAGGCCAGGAAGCCGCCTTCGCCACTGGTGTTCCTCCAGATATCTACGCATTTCACCGCTACACCTGGAATTCCGCTTCCCTCTCCTGCACTCTAGCCAGGCCGGTTTGCAATGCAGTTTTCCGGTTGAGCCGGAAGATTTCACATCACACCTAACCAGCCGCCTACACGCGCTTTACGCCCAGTAAATCTGGATAACGCTTGCCCCCTACGTATTACCGCGGCTGCTGGCACGTAGTTAGCCGGGGCTTTCTTGGAGGGTACCGTCGATGTCTTCCCCTCCGACAGTGGTTTACATCCCGAAAGACTTCATCCCACACGCGGCGTCGCTCCGTCAGGCTTTCGCCCATTGCGGAAGATTCCTCACTGCTGCCTCCCGTAGGAGTCGGGGCCGTGTCTCAGTCCCCGTGTGGCTGGCCGTCCTCTCAGACCAGCTACCCGTCATCGCCTCGGTAGGCCGTTACCCCACCGACTAGCTGATAGGCCGCGGGCCCACCCCATCGTGCATTGCTGCTTTCTTCACCAGCCATGCGACCGGTGACGACATGCGGTATTAGCATCGGTTTCCCGGTGTTATCCCCCGCGATAGGAAAGGTTGCCCACGTGTTACTCACCCGTTCGCCGCTAGGAACTTATCTCTCTTGCGAGAAATAAGCCCTCGCTCGACTTGCATGTGTTATGCGCGCCGCCAGCGTTAACCCTGAGCCAGGATCAAACTCTCCGTCTAAAACGGAGGACCCAAGACTTTCGCCCTGAGTCATAAGACTCTCAGAGTCTTTCCCACTCTTCAGTTGTCAAAGTGCTGGTTCTCCCGACGACCCCGGCGCTTTTAGGGCGCGCGAAGCCTTCCGTCAGGACAACCCGCGAATTGTACCGGTCTCCAGGCTCCCTTTGCAACGGGCCCCGAAGGACTATCCCGCCGCCCTGATCCCAAGCTCGTCCAGGTGCGCCAGCAGGCCCGCGGGGTCGTCGTAGACTCGGTAGGCGCCGGCCCGCTCCAGCTCCTCCTGGCCGTAGCCCCCCGACAGCACCCCCACGCTCAGGGCGCCCGCCCGCTGGGCGGCCAACAGGTCCCAGATGCTGTCGCCCACCACGAAGCAGTCGCCCGGTGGCACCCCCAAGCGCTCCGCCGCGGCCAAAAACAAATCAGGATTGGGCTTGGCGTAGGCGACCTGGTCGCGGGTGACGACCGGCGTGCTTTCGGGGATCCCCAGCAGCGCCAGCGTCGGGCCGGCCGTGATCGAAGCGCCGCTGGTGGCGATGGCCCACGGCACATGCATCGATGACAAAGCTGCCAGCAGCTCGCGCGAGCCCGGCAGTGGGCGGATCTGATCCAGCCGGCCGAGCAAGGCCGAAGCGTGCGCCTGGCGAAGCCGGTCGGCCTGAGCCTCGGTCAGGCTCGTGCCCAGCTCCCGGTCCAGGGCCTTCAAGAACAGCCCCCCGCTCATGCCGATCCGGCGGTGGATGCGCCACACCGACAGATGCAGCCCCTCCGACTCCAGCGCGTCGCGCCACGACAACACGTGCTGATACACGCTGTCCACGAGGGTGCCGTCCAGGTCGAACAGCAGAGCCGGCCGCGCGGACAGCTTCGGCGTCGACAATCAGAAAGCCCGCCGGCCCGCCATGGCGCGCGCGAGCGTCAGCTCGTCCGCGTACTCGAGGTCGCCGCCCACAGGCAGTCCGTGCGCCGGCCGGGTGACCGTGATCCCCAGCGGCGCCAACGCGCGCTGCAGGTAGAGCGCGGTCGCCTCTCCTTCTATATCCGCATCCGTGGCGACGATCACCTCGGTCACTCCTTCTTCGCGCGCGCGCTCGAGGAGCTTCGGAACGTGGATCTCGTTGGGGCCGATCCCGTCGATTGGGGAGATCACACCATGGAGCACGAAGTACAACCCGTCGAACTCCGCGGTCCGCTCGATCGCCAGCACGTCCAGCGCCGATTCGACCACGCAGATTACGGAGGCATCCCGCCTCGTCGAGGAGCAGATCGCGCACAGGCTGCCTTCTGCGATGTTGAAGCACCGCTCGCAATAGCCGATTCGGGCCTTCACGTCCGCAATCGCCTGCGCCAACGATTCGGCCCGCTGGCGGTCGACGCGCAGGAGGTGGAACGCGAGCCGCTGAGCGGTCTTGGGGCCAATGCCAGGCAGTCGTGACAGCTCCTGCACCAGCCGTTCGAGTGGCTCCGGGAGCTGAGTCACTTACACGAGGCCGGGCGGAAGTCCCAAGCCGGAAGCGACCGATTGCATTTTCTCCGCAGCCATACCTTTCGATTTTTCCATCGCCTCATTGACTGCGGCAACAACAAGGTCCTGAAGCATCTCGGTGTCGGCAGCCGCCTCCGCATCGATTCGTATCGAGACGAGCTTTTGCGCGCCCGTCGCCACCACTGTGACTGCGCCGCCGCCAGCACTCGCCTCAACGGTCGCACTCTCGAGCTCCTTCTGGACCTTGGCCATGCGGTCCTGCATCTGCTGGACCTGGCGCAGCATCTTCATCGGATCCTTCATTCGGAGACCTCCTTGACCCGGGTCACCCGCCCGTCGAACCGGCGGACCACCTCGCGGACGAACGGGTCGTCCTCTGGACTCACCGAGCCCTTGCCCCCGGGCTTGCCCGACTCGGCAGCCACCTCGCGCAGCCGGAACTCGACGGTCACCTTGTCGCCGAGCCACGCGCGCACGAGCGGCAACAGTTGCGCCGATTGCTCCTGAGCTTTCTTGTGATGGAAGCCGTACTGGAACCACAGCACGAGCGTCGACCCCTCGACCTCAGGCTTCGCGTCGAGATACGCCGCCCGCACCGTGCGACTGAGTTGTTCGAGTACCTCAGACCAGCCTTTCACCTCGCCTTGCGTGGGGGGTTCCGCATTCGCCTCCCTACTTTGTGGGGAGGTCGGATGTGCCGCAGGCACAGCCGGGTGGGGAGTCGCCTTTTGCTCAACCATTCCAACCTCCACCGCCAGTCGCGCCAGCGTCGCCTCGACGAGGAATCGCGGCTCCGCGTGACGCCGCACCTCCCCGTCGAGGTGCAGCAACGCATCGAGCACCGCCGACAGCCGGCGCGCCGTCGCCTGATCGTGGCGTGTGAGCGCGGCCACGAGCCGATCCCGGCACCCCTCCATCAGACCCCGCACCACCTGGCGCAGCTCCGCGCCCGCCGAGTAGACGCGATTGACCTCCTCCAACGCCTCGGCCGCGCGCCCCTCCAGCACGTGGTCCAAAAGCGAGTCGAGCAAGCGCGGGTCCGCGATTCCAAGCAAGGAACGCGCACCATCCAGAGAGATAGGGCCCGCGGCCAGCGGCACCAGCTGGTCGAGCAACCCGACCGCGTCACGCATCGAACCCTGCGCGGTGCGCGCGATGAGCTGCATCGCGTCGGCATCGACCGCCACCTTCTCCGACAAAGCAATGTGCGTCAGCCGCGACACGATCTGCTCCTCGCTGTGCCGCCGGAAAATGAAGTGCTGGCAGCGGCCGATGACAGTCAGCGGCATCTTCTGGGCATCGGTGGTGCACATGACGAAGACCGCGTGCGGCGGCGGCTCCTCTAGCGTCTTCAGAAGAGCATTGAAAGCGTCGCCGGTCAGTCCGTGCGCCTCGTCGATGATGTAAACCTTGAACGGCCCTCGCGCCGGAGCGAGGTTCACCTTCTCGCGCAGATCGCGAACGTCATCGATGCCGCGGTTCGACGCCGCATCGATCTCGATCAGGTCCATCGCGGTCCCCGCGGTCATCTCGACACACGACTCGCATTTATTGCACGGCTCGGCCGAATCGCGAGGGCGGCCGGTGCAGTTCAGCGCCTTGGCCAGCAACCGGGCCGTCGACGTCTTGCCCGTGCCGCGCGAACCGCTGAACAGGTACGCGTGCGAAACCCGACCGCCGATGATCGCGCCCTGCAATGCGCGCGACGCGGCCTCCTGGCCGACCAGGTCGCCGAACGTCTGCGAGCGGTACTTGCGGTAGAGGCTCTGGTATTCAGGCATCAAAGTTTCAAATGGTCGCGCACCCCCGCCTCGATCGAAGACTCCCAGCTCGCACCACGGTTCGCGGCTCCGGCCCGAATGACTGCGGCACCCCCGGGTTCTCTCCTTACCGCTGCTTCCTTCCGGACCTGACGGGGTTCGGAGACCCGAGCTGCGCAGGTCCCGACCTTCAACGCCGCTTGCCGCGGCCAGGCGTGAGAACCATGACCTCAGCGCGGGAATTCGGTCCGGCTAAGGCGGATTGCCGGTGCAGGGGACCGCCAGCACCCCACTTAGCGCGACCAATGAACAGTCTAGCCGCCCTCAATAGCCGTGGCCGCGCGGCTCGGCTTCCGCGCCACCCACGCGAGATGCACGAACGTCGCTACCGTGGCGATCGGCAGCACGATCTCAGCGCCGGTGACCACGTTGCTTGTGTCCTGGTTGAAAAAGCGAAACAGGCAGATGCCTCCGATCAGCACGATGATCAGCGCTGTCGAGATCTGCCCACTCAACGTATGGCGCAGCTCCGGCCGCCGGCGCATGGAGATCAAAACAAGACCGCCGATGGCGGGCAGCAAATAGCGCGCAACGATCACGACCGCGAGCCACAGCGGGATGATCCCGCTCCCCACGAGACCGACCGCGACAGCCCCCAACAGCACGCCGTCGACGACCGGGTCCAGGCCGCCGCCGAGAGTCGAGTAGGAGCCGAAGCGGCGCGCGATGGTGCCGTCGACCAGGTCGGTCAAGCCCGCGATTGCGAGTACCACCGCCAGCAGCCCGAGATGACCGGGCGAAAGCGCGTATGCAAGCGCGGGCGCCGCCAAGTACGCCCGCGCCAGCGTCACCTGGTTGGCGATGCCGGGCACGAAAATGCCCGCGATCGCGACGATCAAAAACCACCCGAAGTGGAGGTCGGCGGCCCCCGGCGGGTTGGCGCCGAGGACCCACGCCAGTCCCAGGCCGAGGTATGCGAGCGAGAAGAGGAACGAGATCCAGCCCGGCCGCACCAGCTCAGGCTACGGTTTCGCCGGAGGGGACGGGCTCGGCGAGGGCGCTTGGTATGGCGCCGCCCCCGGCGGCGGGTTGGCGCCGCACGGATACGTGGGCTCGCCAACGCCCTTGAGGAATATCTCGTTGAAGCCTCCGCTGCTGATATAGCCGCCGTCGTAAGCGCATACCATCCGCGTCACCACGCCAGCGGGCTGCGTCCACATCGCGGGCCACGGATGGCCCGAGTAGTACGCCTCGAGAAACGGCTTCCACACCGACGTGCCGACGTTCTCGCCGAACAGCACCCCGGTCGGGCACTGCCATCCGGAAGGCGGGAAGTTGGTCGCGAGATATGCGTAGCCCGACTTGCATTCCGGTCCGGCGTCAATGTGCATCAGCGACGCGGCCACCGCCAGATCGGGCGTGTAACCGAGGAAGATCGACCCCGTATAAGCCTCGGTCGTGCCCGACTTGCCGGCCACCGGCCGCCCGCCCAGGTCACCCAGGTACAGCTTCACAGGTCCTCGCAGGAGGTCCGTCATCAGGTACCCGAGGTCGGGGCTGATCACCTGAACGCGTGATGCGCCCGGATCGAAGGCCTCCAACACGGTGCCGTCCGCATCTACCACTTTCAAAACAGGGTGTGGCGAGATGCGGTAACCGCCATTGTCGAAAGCCGAGTAGGCGGCGAGGTGTTCCGCCATGGAGAGCGGGTCGTGACCCAGCGTGGTGGCGACCCCGTCCGGATTCTCGATCGTCGCTGTGACGCCCAGCTGATGCATGAAGGTCGTCACCTGCGCGCCGCCCACCCGCCGGTAGGTCCACAGCGCGGGCAGGTTGCGCGACTGAGCGAGAGCAACCCGCAGCGGGATGTAGCCCTCGTGCTTCGTATCCCAGTCGTTGAACGTCACGCCGCCGATGATCCCGGTCTGGTCGTTGAGAAGCGAGGCCGGCGTGACCAGGCCCGCCTGCAGTGCGGCGCCGTAGGTGTACACCTTGAACGACGAACCAACCCCCCGCCAGCCCAGCGGGTCTACGCCCGTGAGGTTGATCTGGCCGCGGATCGCCGCGTTCCCGTAATCGGCGCTGCCGACCATCGCGAGGATCTCGCCATCGCTCGGATTCATGACCAGCATCGCGCCGGTGTTCACCCCGTGGCGCGCCCAGGTGGCCACGCCCGACTTGACCCACTTGTCGGCGAGCGCCTGCGTCGTGAGGTCGAGCGTGGTGTAGATCATCAACCCGCCCTCATACAGGGCTCGGGTGCCGTACCGCTGGGCGATGTACTGCTCCACGTAGTCGACAAAGTGCGCGGTGAGCGCGTTGTGCGAGGTCGGCAGCGCCTTGCGCGCCGCGATCATCTTCTCGACCAGGTTGCTGTTGTACGCGGCGTTGGCCGCGGCCGAGCTCACATCGCCAACCGTCACCATGCCGTCGAGCACCTCGCGCCAGCGCTCCTTCGCTGCCGCGACCTGGTCAGGCGTGCCGAAGGGGTCGTAGTTCGCGGGCGCTTGCGGCAAACCGGCGACAAAGCTCGCCTGCGCCAGGGTGAGGTCGCTCGCATGGACCTGGAAGTACGTCTCGGCGGCCGCCTCCGCGCCGTACGCGCCGTTGCCGTAGTTGATGCTGTTGAGGTAGAGCTCGAGGATCTGCGACTTTGAGTAACGGCGCTCCATCTCCTCTGCCAGGACGAGCTCGTGGAACTTGCGACTGACGGTTCTCGACTGTGCTTCTTGAGTGTCGAGGATGTCGTTCTTGACCACCTGCTCCGTGATCGTGGAGCCGCCGAGCGTGGACGTGTGATGCGTGAGGTCGTACACGATCGCGATCGCAAGCCGGCGGTAATCGACGCCGTTGTTCGAGTAGAACGAACGGTCCTCGGTGTCGATGGTGGCGCGCTGGAGCTTTTTGCTGATCTTGCTCAGCCGGACCACGGTCCGGTTTTGGTGATACAGGGCCTCGATTACGTTCCCGTTGCGGTCGAAGATGCGGGTGGTTTGCGTGAGCTTCGAAGTCTGCAGTTGGTCGATCGTGGGCAGGTCGCCGGCGAAGTAGTCGACCATTGCGATGGCGGTCACGCTGCCCAGCAGACCGACCGCACAGATCGCTAGGAGCGCGACCAGCGCTGTGCGCGCGAGCCAGCCGCTGGACACGTGCCGACGCCCGTGTCGACCGCGTCGTGCGCTCGGGCGCGCTCGACTCCTGTGCTTCAGCGATCCCGCTGATGCGCCGCGCCGGCCGGCGCGACGGCGACGGTAAGTGCCCGCCAGGGAACGACCTCCAGGACGTTTGGTGTGACGAAAGCTGGGACTGGTGCGGCGAGTCTACCAGGAGGGCTATCGAAGGCCCAAAGCTTCCGCCCCCTGGTCGGCCAGGCTGATGATCGGGTTTGCGAACACGCCGTATCCGGCGATCACCGCGCACAGCGCGACCGCGCCGCCGGTCGAGAGTCGGGTCAAGACCGGCAGCCGCGCGCCGGCCGCGCGCCGGTTCTCGTCGGGTGGGCTCTGGAGATAGATCGCGCGGAGCGTGCCCACGGCCGCGGCCGTGCCCATCACCGCGCCCAGCAGACCCAACGCCAGGAGCCAGAACGCGCCGCTCTGCGCCAGCGCCGCGGCGACGGCGAACTCACCGAAGAAGCCGGCCAGCGGTGGCACGCCGGCCAGGGAAAGGAAGACCAGGGCACTGCCCGCCGCGCGCGCAGGGCGCAGCAAGCCCATTCCAGCGAGAGCGAACTCGCCCACGTCTGCACCCGCCATCACCGCGGGGCCCGCCGTGGCCGCGACCGCAAACGCGCCCAGCAAAAACAGCGACGCCCCGAGCCCGGTGCGGTAGTGCGTGGCCAGGCCGGCCGCGACCCAGCCCACCTGGCCGGCCGCGAGATACGCGAGCCGGGCCCTGGGGGATCGCGTCGCGAGCGCGGCGGCGCCGCCGCCGACCATCGCCACCCCGGCGACCACCATCAGATAAGGAGAGAACACCGCCGGCAAGGGCAGCAGCGCCGCCGAGATCTTGAACGCAACGGTGAGCGCGGCCGCGCCGACGAGGCCGATCACGATGGCCGCCCCCAGCGGCGACGCGCCCAGCCCGACCGGGAATCTCGCGAACTGGAACGGGGGCAGACCGGCGCGCACCGCCAAGCCACCGATGAGCAAGAACACCGGGATCGCGAGCGGCAGGGTTGCGCTCGCGGAAGCGGCCGCTCGCCGCAGAGTCGACAGGTCGGCCGACCCGGTGGTCGCATAGACGAAGGCCATGCCGATCAGGAGCAGAGCGCTCGCGACGCCCCCGGCGACGAGGAGCCGCAGGCCGAGGTCCGTCCGCCGGACCGCCGCCAGCACCACGCCCGCCGCCGCCGCCAGCTCGAGTCCCGCCCACAGGCCCACGAAATCGGTCGCGGACGCGACGATCATCCCCCCGAACGAGGCGAGAAGGATCATCGCCATGCCGATCGCCGGCGCGCTTTCGTCAGACCAATCGGTGACGGCGATCGCGAGCCCCGCCGCCAGCAGGACGGCCGCCTTCGCGAAGAGCGCAAACCGATCCTGTACGAGCGCACCGCCGAAGTAGGTCGAGAGCGTCCCCCCCGCCCGCAGCTCGACCGCCAGGGCGACGGCCACCAGCAGCGTGGCGGCGAGCGGCGCCCACCTCCGCCAACGCCTCGGCGCGCGGCCGAGCAGCACGAGCACGACCGCGCCCACCGCGACCAGGGCCTCTGGAACCAGGACGTAGTTCCTCACTGCGTCGCCGCCGGGTTGGGTGGGACGTACGGTGCGGCGATGTCGCTGAGGCCGGCCGACATGATGTTGATCAGCCCGGCATCGAATATGGGCTGTTCGGTCCCGGGCAGCTTGGGCCCCCCCGGGAACAGGCCGACCCAGAGCAGCGCGCCGGCCATGAGCCCCAGGTACCAGGTCTCGCCGAGCGACGCGTCGGATACGGCCGGCGCGTCGTGGTTCGGCTCGCCGAACAGCACGCGGTGGACCAGCACCGCCAGCGCCACCGCCGTCAGCACGAGGCCCGCCGCGACTGCAAATGCGCCCACGGGCTGGGTCTTGAAGGAGCCGAACAAGATCATCGTCTCAGCCGGAAAGGACGCCATGAGCGGCACGCCGAGCAGGGCCAGCGCCGCGATCACGAACACCCAGGTGAGGATTGGCATGCGAGGAGCAAGTCCGCTCAGCAGCTGCAGGCTGCGCGTCTGGGCGCGCTCGGTGAGCGTCCATGCCGTGGCCACGATGAGCGCGGCGGCCAGCCCACCCGTGAACAGCGACAGGACGCTGCCCGCGATCGACAGCGGGGTCAGCGCCGCGAAACCAAAAACCGTGATCGCGCCCGGCACCATCGCCAGATGGGCCGCGGCCGAACGCAGGTCGACCGACCGGAGCGCCACTAGCGCCGCATACCCGATGGTCAGCGCCGCAAGGACCGCGATGAACGGGGCGAGGAGCCGCGCCGCGTCCGCGTTGGAGGCGACCAGCGCCCTCAGCAATAGAAATGCGCCGAGCCTGGAGGCGCTGCCGGCGATCACGACCGAGACCCCAAGCGGCGCATCCGAGTACACGTCGCGGGCCCAGCCGTGCAGCGGGAAGAGCGGGAGCCTCGTGGCGGCGGCGACGATCAACGCCGCCCCGACCGCCAGCTGCACGCGTGGCGTCAGCGTCGCTTTCAACAGCACGTCCATATCGAAGCTGCCGCCGCCGCTCGCGGCGTACGCGATCATCGTCGCGACCAGCAGCGCGGCGGTCCCGAGGCCCCAATAGCCGACCAGCCTCCACGTCGCAGCCTCGCGGCGAGGTCCTCCCCATCCCAGCATGAGCAGGGCGGCGGGGATGATCGCGGCGCCCCAGAAGAGCACCAATACAAACATGTCGTGGGCCGCGATGGCGCCGTTGACGGCAGCCTGTATCAGGAGCAGAAGACAGAAGTACGACCGCACGCGTTCACGCACACCCCATGACGCGAGCACCGCGGTGATGCCGATGATGCCGGACAAGACCATCATCGTCATGCCCGGCCCGTCGACACCGAGGTGGTATGTGGCACCGATCGACGGTAGCCACGGCAGCTTCTCTTCGAACTGCATTCCAGGCAGGAACGTCTGGAACTGGTTGTAGGCGATGAAGAGGATGAACACGATGCCCAGGTTCGTGAAGAACGCGATCTGCTTCATCACCGTGTCGTAACGGCCGCGCGGGTTCGGGATGAAGTTCATTCCAATCGCGACCGCGACGGGGACCCAGATCGACAGGCTGAGTATCAGTGGGGACGTGAAGATGCCGGCGCCGGGGACGGCGGCCGGCGTTGGCGAAGCGAGCACGATCCCCGCGACGATCATCTGAACACCCCGGGCGAAAGAAGACCGACGGCGATTGCCAATGCGGCCGCCAGCACGACGATCAGCGGCACCGCCGGCGCGCGCGCCGCCGCGAGGGCCAGGCGTCCGGACGCGGCGGCCGCACGGGCCAGCTCGCCATCACCCTGTTGAATCCAATCGTTGACGTGCTCGGCGATCGCCGCGAGTGGTTCGGCGATGAATCGTGAGAATCCGGCGACGCTGCCGTCGCGCACGCCACGCAGCCCTCGCCCCAGCCCGGCCGATACCCGGAGCGCGCCGTCCTTGTTGGTGCCGTAAGTCAGCACCGCCACCACGACACCGACCAGAGCGACGCCCGCCCACAGAGCCAGCCAGGTTGCCGGCGAGGCCTTGTGCTTCTGGCCGTCGAGGAACCCGATCCACGCGGGAAAGAGTGAGGCGACCGCCAGCGCCGCGCCTGCCAGAACCAGCCAGTAAGGCCAGCTCAGCGATGCATTCGGACCCTCGCGCACGCGGTCAGGCTCGAAGGCACGACGCCTGCGGAGTGGGCCGATGGCGATGGCCAGGGGGACTCGGATCACGGTGATCGACGCCAGGAGCACCGCCTCCCCGAGGGCCAGTCCCAAAGGTGACCGGGAGACGACCGCAAGCGAGATCGCGCCGGCTGCGCTGAGCGCGATCACGAGGCCTGACAGCAGCAGCGCCAAGGTGGTGGTCGGCATGCGGCGCCACCCATCCCCCATCTCGGCCAGGTCGTCGGTCCGCATCGCGGCAGCGATGGCCGACACGGCCAGCGTAGCGGCCGCTCGCGCAGGTGCCGCGGCCACTACGCATGCGACCCCGACCACCGCGAAGCTGGTGCTGGACGCCTCGTACGCGTGAACGACGAGCGCAACTCCTACCGCCGCCACCCCAGAACCCGCCAGCACCATCGCCCGACGCGGCTCGTTGCCGAAAAGGGCCAGGAGTGGAGCGACGATCGCTGCCACACCGCTTGCATAGGCGAGGTCGCGCAAAGTCGCGACGTTGGGCGCGGCGATGATCGGCATGAGCCTGTACAGGATCACGATCGCGACGACCGACCACACGGACTGCGCCAGCGCACTGGCGACAGGTGGTGCCGTGGTCGCCGTCCGCGTCAGCCAGAGACTCAAGGGCCAGAGCCCAAGCCGTCCCGTGACCCCCACGAAGAGCAGGATCGATGCCGCGACCATGGACTTGACACCGACGCCGAGGGTGGAATGGAGGATCGGCACCAGGTTCGAGATGTTCTGCACTCCGTAGTGCGAGTAGAGAACCGCGATGCCGGTGAGCAGGCTCAAGTCGAACGCGAAGGGGAGCACGAGGGCGATTCGCGCGCTGCGCGACGACTCTACGGAGCCCCAGCGGTGAGCAAGCAGCAGGTACGTCGCGCCGCCGGCCAATCCCCAAAAGGCGAACAGCTCGGCGAGGTCGTAGCTCACCAACGTGGCCACCGCGCCAAACAGGAGGACGCTCACCAGCGCGTAGAAGCGCGCGCCGCCTGGTTCCGCGCGCCCCATGACGCGGTGCCACGCGATCCCAGCGATCACGCAGAGCTCCAGCACCAGGAGCGCAACCGAGGTCAGGCGATCGACACCGAGGATGATGTTGATGCCGAAGGCCTGGAAGTTGACCGGACCGGTGAAGGCGACCGGGACGTTCAGGTACGGATAAGTGGTCTGGAATGGCGTCGACCTTCTGGTCATGCCCCACGCGATCAGCAGGGAGAGCGCGAACGTCACGAGCGCGCCGAGCATCGCCAGGTTGGCCGCCGAACGGCGCGTGCGCACGCTGGTCGCCGCCAGCACGAAGGCCAGGAGCGGCACCAGCACCATGACCGGCACCGCCCACCCAAGGGTCGTGGACGGATCGAAGTTGAAGCGGGGCGCAGCGGCGCGCGCACCGGAGGCCGCGCCCGAAGCTGCGGTCAGGAAGTCGCCGATGGCGACCAGCAGGCTCAGCGAGAGCCCTCCCGGCCGGCAAGTCCGACTCCGAGGCCGACGGCGCCCAGCGCCGCGATCGCGAGCAGCACCGCGACCTCCTGGCCGAGAAGGGGTGGGCCCGAGGTCGCGCCAAACCGCGCCACGCCCACGAAAGCGACACCCGCGCCGGCGAACATCACCGGCAGCCCGGTGAGCGCCGCCGTCAGCTCCCGCTTCCACGCCGCGATGAACCCGCCGAGCGCAGTCAATCCCGCGGCGACGAACAGGACCGACACCAGCGTGACGCTCATCGCCGGCCCTCGCGCTCGTCTCGGGGGCGTTCGCGGCGCCACGCGAGAGCGGCCCCGACCAGGGCCGCGAGCACCAGGCCGCCGACGGCGTCGGTGGCCAATGCATCGTGTGCGAACAGCAGGCGCGCCACGGTCGTCGTGTTGAACGGACCGTCATAGAAGGTCGCGTGCGCGAAGCGGCCGCGAAACGCCGCATAAGCGAGGCCTAGCAACAAGAGCGCGGCGCCCACGGCGCCGACCTGGCGCCACAGGCCGCCCGCCGCCGACTCGACGGTGCGGTAATCGGGCCTCGCCACGAGCAGCGCGCATCCTAGGTAGCAGACGAGCACGACGATCGCGGCGAAGCCGGCCGAGAGCGACGCATAGATGCCCGCGACGCCCAGCCCCGTCGCTCCGAGCGCCAGGCCGCGACGCCAGTGTCCGGGCAGGAATGCGAGAAGAATGCCGCCGACACCGGCCAGTGCAGCGGACACGTAGAAGCCGATCGCGTGGAGGGAGTCCATCCGCACTCCGTGGTTGGTGAGAGTGGTCCTTGCCGGCTACTCGTCAGAGGCGCCGGTGACAGCGCGCCAAGCATACAGGAGCCCGGTCCCGCCGATCCCGACCAGCGCGGCGGCCGACAGGAGGCCGCCGGTGGTCACCGGCGAGACCGTCAGCGCGTAGCCGTACGCGGCCAGGACGGCCAGCAGCGGCACCGCAAGGGATACCGCAGCGATCCGGGGTTCCTCTATCCGGCGCAGCCGCTTCGAAAGCGAAGCCACGCCCGCAGTATCGCAGTTGGGGTCAGGCCAGGGATTCCACCCACTGCCGGTGGAGCGAGCCGTAGCGGCCGCTGCGCTCGCGGAGCTCCGAGGGCGGGCCGTCCTCGACCACCCGCCCGCCATCGATCACGAGCACACGGTCGGCGATCTCGACCGTGGACAAACGGTGGGCGATGATCACGGCCGTCCGGTCGCGCAGAAGCGTGCGCAGCGCACGCTGGACGAGGCGCTCAGAAGGCAGGTCGAGCGAGGAGGTGGCCTCGTCCAGGATCAGAACACGTGGATCGGCGAGGAACGCCCGCGCGAACGCGACCAGCTGGCGCTGGCCTGACGAGAGGCGCACGCCACGCCGCCGCACGTCGGTCTCGTAACCGTTGGGCAGCGCGCTGATGAAGTCGTGGGCGCCGATGGCGCGCGCGGCCTCCTCCATCTCCTCGCGTGTCGCCTCCGGCCGCCCGAACCGCAGGTTATCGCCGACATTGCCGGAGAACAGGAAGCTCTCCTGGGTTACCACCACCACCGCCCGGCGCAGCTCTTCGGTCGTGATCGAACGCACGTCCACGCCATCCAGCGTCACGCGCCCCACGGTTGGGTCGTAGAACCGCGCCATCAGGCGGGCCATCGTGGTCTTGCCGGCGCCGGTCTCCCCGACCAACGCGACGATCTGCCCGGCCGGGATGCGGATGTTGATGTCGTGGAGAACCGACTTGTCGCGATACGCGAAGGTAACGCCCTCGAAGGCGATGGCGCCCTTGATCGCGCCCATCCCGACCGGGTTCTCCGGCTCCGGCACGGTGGGCCTCTCTTCG
>DASWGF010000247.1:0-10233 GCA_036393875.1 Candidatus Dormiibacterota bacterium | reverse complement strand
GGTGCCGCATTTCCACGGCGGACGGATCGCCGGCAGCGCTGAGGTCGTCGGGCGCGATGTCATCGCGACGCCCACGCGCGACATGGCCCGCCACGTGGGCTTCGTCTTTCAGGATCCCGAGCTGCAGACTGTTTACAACGTGGTCGACCGCGAGGTCGCCTTCGGGCTGGAAAACACGGCGGTGCCAAGACGCGAGATTGCCGGTCGCGTCGAGGAAGCTCTGCATGCGGCGGGGGTCGCGGGCCTCGCCGGACGCGCGGTGCGGACGCTCAGTGGAGGGGAGCGCCAGCGGGTCGCATTGGCGTCCGCCCTGGCTATGAGGCCGAACCTCGTCGTGCTCGACGAGCCGACTTCGCAGCTCGATCCCGAGGGCGCCGAGATGGTGCTGACAGCCGTGACCCGCCTGGTGCGGGAGGGCAGGTCAGTGATCATCTCGGAACACCGGCTGGAACGATTGTTGCGGCAGGCCGCGGGCCTGGTGTTCGTCGATCGCGGGAACGTCACGACCGCCGACCCCGACGGGTGGCGCCCCTCACCTCCATCACTGCGGCCTGCACGACTCGCGGCGCCGGGCAGCGAGGCGTGGTCGCTGGAACACGTCACGGTCGGTTTCGGCGGCCGGCCGGTCCTGGACGGTGTGGATCTCGCGGGACGCGCAGGCGAGGTCGTAGTCCTGAGCGGACCCAACGGTGGGGGCAAGACCACGCTTCTCCGGGTGATCGCGGGCAGCCTCGCGCCGCTCGCCGGCAACGTCTGGCGCCGGCCGGGCCGGGTCGCCTACTTGCCCCAGAACCCCACGGTCTTGCTGCACCGGCCGACAGTTCGGGCCGAAGTCCGCTTCACCCTCGAACGCTCCGGGGAGCCTGGGCAGCCTGAGGCCATCCTGGGTGAGCTCGGCCTCCTGCCGGTGGCTGATCAGTACCCGCGCGACCTCTCCTGTGGTGAGCGCCAGCGGGCAGCGCTCGCGGCCGTGCTGCCTGGAAGCCCCTCCTGCGTCCTGCTCGACGAGCCCACGCGCGGCATCGACTCGAGCGCCCGGGGCGCACTCGCGGCACTGGTCGCGCGACTTCGCGATCGGGGAGCTTCAGTCGTGATCGCCACGCATGACAACGATCTGCGCAACGCGCTCGCGGATCGCGTCATCAACGTGGCGGGCGGCAGGGTCGCAGAAGTGAGCTTCGCGGGAGTGCCCACATGATCCGTGCCCTACCCATCGGCGTGGTCTCGCTGGTCGGCATCCTCCTTTTCTCGTGGCCGTTCCTCGGCAGCGGGCTGCCGGCGAGCACGCCTGCCTGGACGCTCATGATCGCCTGCGTGGTCGGGCTTTTTCTCGTCGAAGCCGGGATGCGCCAGCTCGATTCGCGTGCGGTGGCGTTGCTGGCCGCGATCGCGGCGATCGACACCGCTCTCCGCCTGGCGGTGATCGAAGGCATCGGCGGCTTCAGCCCGATCTTCTTTCTCGTGCTGTGCGCCGGTTACATCTTCGGCACCTCTTTCGGGTTCCTGGCCGGCGCCCTATCGATCCTCGTTTCCGCCCTGGCGGGAGGCGGGATGGGCCCGTGGGTGCCCTACCAGGTCTTCGCGGTCGGGTGGGTCGGCGTCGCTGCCGGGCTGGCGGGCCAATGGAGCCGCGGCTCCCGGGTCCCCGATTGGCGCGACGTATTGGTGCTGGCCGGCGTAGGTGGGGTGATGGGCTGGGTCGTGGGCGCATTGCTCGATATCACGGATTGGATTCCTGTGTATCGAGGCAATCCGACGCTGGGCTGGCAGCCCGGAATGGACGCAGTGACTTCGCTTGTTCATTTCGGCCGGTTCTACCTGTTGACCTCGCTCGCGTACGACACTTTCCGCGCGGTGGGCAATGTGCTGATGGTCGTGGCGCTGGGAGCCCCGGTGATGGCCGCCCTCGCCAGGCTGCGGGTGCGCCTGACATTCGAAGTCGTAGGTTCTCCGTAGTGGGTGCACAGGACTCAAACCAAAACTTTCGGAACGCAGTCGCGCTTTCGCGCCTGGTCGACCCGCGGCCGACGCTGGAGAACCTCGCCCGCAACACCGGATTGACCTATGACGACGTGGTCCATCACGCGCTGGTCCGGTACGCCAGCTCAGGCGCCGAGGCGCTGCTCGCCATCGAACCCCAGGCTCTGCTCGACCTGATCGAGGCTCGCAAAGCCGAGGACTGGGCCCGGGTGGGGGCGCTCATCGACTGGCTGGAGGCAGGCCTTGAATCCTCCGAGTGGCACTGAGGTGGGCGGCAAATACGCGTTGATGTGGTCGGGGGGCAAGGACAGCGCCCTGGCTCTGGACCGCGCGCGCAAGGCTGGCCTTGACGTCGCCCGCCTGGTCTCTTTCTACGACTCGACCACCCGGCGCGTTCGGTTCCACGCCACCCGGGTCGAGATGCTGGAGGCGCAGGCGGCCGCGATCGGAATCGGCCTCCGCGCCATCCCGACCACCTGGGCTGAGATGGAAGCGAACCTCCGTCACGAGCTGGCGTCGCTCCGAGAGGAAGGGTTCACGGGGGTGGTGTTCGGCGACATCCACCTTGCCGATGTTCGGGCGTGGTACGAAAGCCGCGTGAGCGCCGCTGGGCTCGACCACGTTGAGCCCATCTGGGGCGAGTCGCCGCAGCTCCTGCTTGATGAGTTCATTGCTTCGGGCGGGCGGGCCGTGATCACCTGCGTCGACCTCGCGAAGCTCGACGAGGCATGGCTCGGCCGCATCGTCGACGAGCGCTTCGCAAGCGAGATCGGGGCCACGGCCGTCGACCGTTGCGGCGAGAACGGCGAGTATCACTCGTTCGCTTTCGCGGGTCCGGTCTTCAACAAGCCGCTCGCATGGATTGCCGGCGAGCGGCGCCTCGATTCGGGCTTCGCTCAGCTCGACGTGACGGGTGGCCACCTATGAGAATCGTGTCTCTGCTTCCTAGTGCCACCGAATCCCTTTTCGCGCTTGGGCTCGGCGGCAGCCTGGTCGCGGTCACCCACGAGTGCGACTACCCACCGGAAGCGTCTTCGCTGCCGATCGTGACGCGCTCGACTCTGCGCCTGCACGACAGAGACAGCGGCGGCATCGAGGTGGCGGTTTCGGAGGCGGCTGTGGCGGGCCGCTCGCTCTATTTCGTCGACACCGAGGCCATCCAGGAGCTCGAGCCCGACCTCGTGGTGGCGCAGGACGTTTGCCGGGTCTGCGCGGTTTCCGCCGACCAGGTGGCTGTGGACCTCGAAGGGATCCGGATGATTCGCCAGCATCCTCACTCGTTGCAGGACGTGCTGGCCGACATCGTGGCCCTGGCGAAAGCGTGCGGTGCCGACGCCGCACCGTTGATGAGCCGCCTTGCTGCTCGCATCGAGTCCGCCAGGCGAACTGCCCACGAACGCCCGCCCGTGCGGGGAGTGTTCCTCGAATGGCTGGACCCGCCTTATCCCGCCGGCCATTGGACACCGGACCTGTTGGCGCTGGCGGGCATTGAGGATCCGCTGGCCCGGCCGGGCGCGCCCTCCGTCGCGATCTCTTGGGCGGATGTGGCCCAGGCGCGGCCCGAGCTCCTGGTGTTGGCGCCCTGCGGGTTCAATCGGCAACGAGCGCAGGCTGAAGCCGAGCTGGTTCGCGCGGACATCGATTCCGTCGGCGCCGACCAGGTCGTGGTCCTCGACGGGTCGGCCTATTTCAACCGGCCCGGACCCAGGCTGGTCGACTCCCTCGAGCTGCTGGTCGCGAACCGGTGAGGTCGTAAGCAACGAAGCCGTCCGAATCGAGCTACCGCCCTGGAAGCAAAGCTGACTTCGACCGCCTCTACCAGGCCACGTATCAGCGCGTTTTCGCGACTCTCATGATGATCCTGAGGAACCCCGCTGCCGCTGAAGACGCCACCCAGGAGGCCTACCTGCGTGCCTTCGGCTCCTGGAAGAGTTGGAAGCAAGACGCTCCCGCCCAAGCCTGGATCTACCGGATTGCGCTGAATGTGGCTTTTACGCATCGGAGACGCGAGCGCCTGCACGAGCTGGGCGAGGTGATCCGGCGGGTTGGCCGCCCCAAGGCGCCCGATCCGACCGAGTCGGAGGAGCTCGACCTCGTGAGGGAGGTGCGAGCGCTGCCTCCAAAGCAAGCCGCGGCGCTGGTGCTGCGCCACATGCACGGGTTCACCAATCGCGAGATCGCGGCCGCCCTGGACGTTCCTGAAAGGACGGTCGCCTCCCGCCTGGCCGCGGCCAAGAACCGGCTGCGAGCGCGACTCGGAGATCAATTCAGCGCCGAAATGGGTACTTTGCCACCTCCGATAGTCCCTTTGGAGGAATGAGCGTGGAAAGCGGCGACGGATTCGATCGATGGCTGGAGCAGCAACTCCAAAACCAGACTGCTAACCAGAGCGGCCCCAGCCCGATCCCGGCGCAAGCCCAATATCACGCCTCATATCTTCAGGGAGGTCCTCACATGTCATTTCTCGCCCACGCGGCGTCCGTTGTCTCGGCCAAGGGCGCCATCGGTCTTGCGGTCGCCGCGCTCGCCGTCGCTGCGGCAGGAGTCGGAGCCGAGGCGGCCATCACAGGCAGCGCCGACCCCAGCAACTGGGGGCAGCAGGTCGTTCAACAGGTCCAGAAATGCAAGGCCGCGCTTGCACCAGGCTCGCATGGGATCGGCGAGTGCGTCAGCACGTTTGCGTCTCAACACGGCAAGCAAGAGAGCTCGAAGCACGCCAGCGGAGCCCGCGAACACGCATCGGACGCACGAACCAACCACCCGACGGGCCCGCCGACCGACCACCCGACCGGCCCGCCGACCAGTCACCCCGGCGGGAAGCCCAGTGCCACGCCGGGCAAGCCATAACCACAGAAGCGCCGGAAAGGGTCGGGCTCAACCCCCGGCCCTTTTCCATTTCCACCCAGTCGACCAACTCGTCTTAGGTTGATTGAGCTCGCCCTAGCGGCCGCTCTCCTTGCGCTGATCGGGCTTGGCTCGTTCATCGCCCTCGGCCGCTCCAGGGTTGCCAGATGGCCCATCGGCCTGCCGGTGCTGGTGCTTGCGACCGGGGCGGCGGTCGCGACGGTAGGCAACGCGCTCGGCGACTCGGCTTCGATCGGACCGATCTTCGTGATCCTGATCCTGGCCGTCGCGACCGTCGACTTCCTGCTGCGGACCATATATTGGCCGGCCCGGCTGTTTTTCGCGACCCTCGTCGTAGCCACCGTCTCGTTCGCGGGCGTGCTGCTGACAGTCACCTTTACGACTCATGGGCCAGCCCTGGGCCTTGGGTTATCGATCGTTCTCGTCGTACTCGAGATGGGCGCGCTGGCGCTGACTCTCGCCTTTGCATTCGAGATCACGGACGCGATCGGTCGCGACAAGCCCGTGGTCCATACGCCGCCGCGCGCCGACACTTATCGACCCCGCGTTTGCCTGCAGGTACCCGCCTACAACGAGCCGCCCGACCTGCTGCGCCAAACGCTAGATGCCCTCTCCGCGCTCGACTATCCGGAGCTCACCATCCAGGTGATCGTCAACAACACCACCGATCCGCAACTGTGGATGCCGGTGGAAGAGGACTGCCGCAGGCTTGGGCCGAGGTTCCGGTTCATCCACCTCCCCAGCTGGCCTGGCTTCAAGGCCGGCGCCCTCAATGAAGCCACGAGGCGGCTCGAACCAGACATCGAGATCGTCGGCATAGTGGACGCGGACTACGTCGTCGAGCCTGACTTCCTCAATGCATGCGTGCCTTTCTTCGCGAGCCCCGACGTGGCCTTCGTCCAGACCCCGCAGCATTATCGGGACTGGAAGGATTCGCCGTACTTACGCGGCCTCTTCTACGCGTACCGCTATTTCTTCGACGTCACGATGGTGGCTCGGGCGCACGTCAACGCCATCATCTTCGGGGGCACGATGGGCGTCGTCCGGCGGAGCGCGCTGGAAGAAATCGGCGGCTGGGCCGAGTGGTGCATCACCGAGGACGCAGAAGCTTCTCTGCGCCTGCTGGCCCGCGGCTGGAAATCCATATACGTGAACCAGGTCTTCGGAGCGGGCCTCATGCCGCTCGACTTCGACGGCCTGCGTCGCCAGCGCTTTCGGTGGGCGTTCGGAGGCGTACAGATCTTGCGCCGCCATCTGCCTATGCTCGTCGGCTTGAGACCATCGCGACTGACGCTCGCCCAGCGCTATCACTACCTGGTCGGAGGTTTGGGCTGGTTCGCGGACTCTCTCGGAGTCGGACTTGCGTTCTTCCTGCTGGCCACGAGTCCGTTTCTTGCCTTGGGCCATCCGCTGCTCCTGCGTCAGCTTGTCGGGGTGCTGCTGGTGCTGCCGATCTTCTTGCTGGTCGCCGGGCTGCTGAGATTGGCGTGGAGCATTCATGCGGCCTGCGGTGCGCCCTGGCGCGACACACCTCTCGCCGCGATGGTGATGCTCGCGCTGAGCTGGACGGTTACGCGCGCCTGCGTCGGCGCGCTGGTGCTGCAACGGGGAGTTTTCCTGCGCACGCCCAAGGTGCGCACCCCATCACGCGTGGGCGGGGCCGTCCTGGGCACTCTGCCGGAATCCCTGGTGGCGGCGGCGTGCGCGGTGATGGCGGTGGCGGTGGGGCTGTTTGGGCCTCGCACACTGGGCCTTGCGGTCGCAACTTTGCTCGTCTGGCAGGCCATCGCGTGGGGCAGCGCGCCGGCGGCCAGCCTGCTTGCGCAGGGAATCCCGCTCACGCCGGCCCGAATCTTGTTCAAGCGCTCGCCGCAAACCACCGGTGCCAGGCCGTCCCCGCTGACACCTCGCCACCGGCGCCTGCTCGTGGCTGCCGTCGTCGTGGTCGCAGCCATCTTCTTGACGCCCGCGATCGTGACCGCACCTGGGGCCGATTCGAGTCTCCAGCAGGCGATCAACGCCGCTCTCCCACCCGTGATAGCCAATCTGGTGAGCCCATCACCATCGGGAAGCACGACGGGGCCAGGCACCGGCCCGACAAAACCCCCAACGACTACAAGCCCGAAGCCTTCAACGTCATCGAGTCCGTCCGTTCCGCCATCACCGAGTTCCAGCCCGTTCCCGAACACACGCCCGACAGGACCGCCGACGCCCGTGGCCTCGCCGAGCCCGTCTCACCCGGCACCATCGTCGACGCCACGCCGGACTCCATGAGCCCCAGAAAGTTTGAGAGCCTCCGAGGAGGAGGCTCTCGATGTCCCATGCAGTCTGGTCGGTTGGAAACCGTTATCGGTTGGTCGGCGGCACCGGTGCGTTGGCCATGTTTGAAGTGGTGCTGGCCGCGCTCTGGTCCGACGCCGCGCCACCACCGGAGACGGCAAGGGCCATTGAAGGCGCGAACATCGCTTCATCGAGATTCTGCGTTGCGGTGCCTGCACTGGCCACGGCGATGGTCGTCAAGGCCAGCCCGCTGATGAAAAACGAGGTTGAGATGTAGTCGCCCACCATGTAGCCCTGTGTGGTGAACGCCAACCAGGTGTTGTTCATGGGTCCGGCCAGCTGCACCTTGCCGCCCCAGTGTGCCCCGCCATCCGAGGACGAGATGAACCCTGCGTCCAGCTGGCAGGTGGCGACGGTGCACGCCGCGTTCGGATAGTAGTAATAGGTCAGCGCTAGCTGAGCGCTGCTGCCCGAGGTTGCCTTGTTGACGCCGAGGCCCGGAATGAAGTGGTCGACGCCACTTCCGATCGGGTCGGCCGGCACGCGTGACAGCCCGGACCAGTTCACGCCATCGCTCGAGGAGCTGAACACGATGTCGTTGGCCGGGCACCCCGGCTCGAAGGTGCAATCCTCCCAGGCGACGTAGACGGTGCCTGCGCCGTCGACCTCCGCGGTGGGCAGCGGCGAGGTCCGCAGCTGGCCGGCGACCCGGTGGAAGTCGATATGGGCAACGATGACGCTGGCATTCCAGCTCGCCCCACCATTCGTGGACGTGAAGGCGCCGATCGTCCCATGGATCGACTCAAAGGGGACGACGACGTTGCCATTGGGCTGCACAAGCGGCTGGCCGCCAAGGCCGTGCGCGCTATTGGCGGTCGCCAGAGGCAGGCTCCACGTCGCACCACCGTCTGTCGAGGTGCTCATCTGCTCCAGGTCGTCAAGGGCGAAATTGTCGAACTCCGTGTAGCAGTTGCCGTAGTGCGGGCTGCCGAGCGTGTTGTCGCAGACCGTCCAATTCTTGTCGAGATCGATCGGAGCCCTCGGCGGCTGCGGTATCGAAACCGGATTGCTCCAATTCAGCCCGTCGCTCGATCGGCTGACGAAAACCGTCGGGACTACGAGGTTGCTTAAAAGGGGGATCGAAGAAATGAGCCAGACGTTGTCCCTTGCGTCGAACGCGACCGAGGCGTCGCTGACCCGCTCGTACGGGATGGTCTTGTCGCCCCCCTGGAACGTCAATCCCGGCAAGAAGCCGTGCTTCCAGCTCTTCCCCCCGTCGCTCGAGGTTGCCCATCCGATGTCGTCCGCGCCACCGTTGTGGAACCGTGCCACCTGGAAGGCGGAGACGATCGTCGAGCCGAACGCGAACGTGTCGGGCTCCTCCTGGGTCTTGTGGAAGACTGCGACACCATCGATGGCCGTGGTGTTCGTGAACGGATCTGAGCTGATTTGTTTCAACATCACGCCGCCGGCGAACGCGGTGCTCACAAGCGCGAGGAGTGCACCGGTCGCCAGCGCAAATGCTGGTCCGACTCGTCTTATCACCTCGTGTACCTCCTTGAATCAGCAGTCGTCATTACCGTCAGATTTCGTCTAGATGCCCAAAGTCGACCGGCTGATGGTGCCGAGCACCTGCTGCTGGTAGTACAGATTCGAGCCGTCGTCCGCCTTCACGTTCGATGAGTAGTGCGTCGAGACCGAGAGCGTGTAGATGTTGCCCCCAGAGATCGCAAGCCCAAAGTAGTCGCCGATGAACGACAGCCTGCAGGGGTCCTTGTGCGAGGCACAGGCCATCTGGCCGAGCCCACCCAATGTCTGCAGGTCGCTCGTACTCCCATCCGCGTTGACGAGCAGCCCGGGCTGCTGCGGATCCCACGTGGAGTTGGACGCCCGGATGTTTGATCCGACCGGCACGGCGCCGGCTCCTGTGTCTGTGTAGGGCTGGACGGAGACGTCGATGCAGAAGTTGGACCGGCCCTGGTCCTGCTTGATGATGCTGGCATCGGTCGGGCAGTTGGCGCGCCGGTCGTAGAACGCAACCGCGACCGCGCCTCCCGGCCCGGCGGCGACGGCCGGCTGGAAATGGTCCGCAACGCGGCCCGAGGCGATGTCGTCGTTCACCGGCACCGGCTTGCTCCATGTCTGTCCGCCGTCGGTCGACTGGACCAGGAAAACGTTGTACTGCGTCCCGTTGAAGTCGTTGTAGGCGAGGTAGAGGTGGCCCGGAAAGTCCGGCGACACCGCAAAGGCGTAGTTGATGCCGTCGCGGAAGGTCGTGTTCGTCACCCGAACGCTGCCGACGCCGATGGTGTTGCCCGACCCGGCCTGGACCGGCGTGCTGAACGTCTTGCCGTCATCGGTCGACCTCGTCACGAAGAAGTCCGCTTTGGTCGTTTTGGTCCCGATGTTCGTGTAAGCCACGTACAGGTCGCCTGAGGGATCGACGGCCGGCTGGCTGAACTGGTCGCGCAGCTGGTCGATCGAGCTGGAGACGATCGTCTTCGCGGGTGAGAAGGTCAGCCCGCGGTCGCGGGAGACCGCCGCCCGCAGCTTGACCGTGCTGCCGACGTTGCCGTCGACTATGTCCCAGGTGGCGTACACGTGGTCCTGGTACTTGTTTCCGGGGTAGTGGTTGACGGCGATCCACTGCTTGTCCTCGACGTGGCCGAGCTGGAACGAGCTGGCGTTGGGAACCTGCTCGAGCGCGTGTCCCCCGTTCCCCGTCACCCAGTGCGCGCCAAAGTCGTCGCTGTAGGACACGGTGATCGCACCGTCGGGGTGCAGGTTCGTCCAGAACGCGTTGAAGGGCAGCATCGTCTGGTAGACACGATGTTGAGTGTCGAACCCGAGGTTGGGATCGGTGGTGTTGGTCCAGCTCGGCGGCATGCTCTGGTTCAGGACACCCGGCGTCGTCTCGGTGGTGGAGCAGTCGTAGCCCTGCACGATGTTGTTGCTGCTGTTGCTGCCGTTGATGTTGTAGCTGCCGAGGTAGAAGTTGTAGATGGTCGAGAACTTGTCGAAGAAGAATTTCGACGAGCCGACGATGTGCTCGCTGCCGGGATCGACCGTCAGCTCCGACTCGGAATGGTTGGCATTGAAGTTGTTGAG
>DASWGF010000246.1:0-2110 GCA_036393875.1 Candidatus Dormiibacterota bacterium | reverse complement strand
GGCCGCCTGCGGGCTCGCCTCGCCGTTGATCGAGAAGTCGAGGTAGAACCGATATTCAAACGGCCGGCCCAGCATCGGCCGGCTGTCGAGCCGGGTCAGGTTGACATTGCGGCGCGCGAAGCAGTCGAGGGCATGGGCGAGGCTGCCGGGCCTGTGCGCCGCCACGAAGGCCAACGAGCACTTGGACGCAGGGGTGCCTTCCCCCGGCCTCATCGGTGAACCCTTCTCGACGACGACGAACCTCGTCCGATTTTCGGAATCGTCCTGGATCGATTCCGCTAGCACATAAAGCCCGTACCGGGCCGCGGCAGCCTTGCTCGCGATCGCGGCTGTGCCCGGCTGGCGCTGCTCTGCGACGGCACGCGCGGCTCCGGCCGTGTCGTGGAACGCCACCGACTTGATCTGTCGCGAATGCAGGTAGCGGCTGCACTGGGCGAGCGCCTGCGGGTGCGACAGCGCCCGCTCCACCGGACCTGGCCAGCCGAGCAGGCAGTGCTTGACCGGCTGCACGTGCTCGCGGATGACACGTAAGTCCGGGAGCTCCCAGAGCAGGTCCGACACCTCCTGCACGATCCCGGCGCTGGTGTTCTCTACAGGCAGGACCGCGGAGTCGACCGCGCCCAAGGCGAGCGCCTCGAACGTGAGCCGAAACGTCGCAAAGCCAACGGCGTCGGCGCCTGGAAACAGGGCGGCGACAGCCTCGTCCGAATAAGCGCCAGGCTCGCCCTGGTACGCGATTCTCACCTCCCCACTACGTGGGGAGGTCGGCCTGCTCGGGTACCGAGCACGCCGGGTGGGGAGACTCGGGCTTTCAAAGACGCCTAGCCAAAAATCATGTGACGCAGGGTGTCCGCGACGTGGTTGTGCTCGTTGGGCGCGTCGACCGCGGTGGCGTGGCCGTTCTCGTTCGCTTCGCCGTCCGCAATCCTGCGAAGGTCGTCGTCATTCACCTCGCGCTTGGTGTCCGCCAGCTGCAGGAAGCGCTGCCACGCGGCCTCGCTCTTGCCGTCGGCCAGCTTGATCCCAAGCAGGCCGAGGCGGTGGTGAAAGGCATGCCGGCCCGAGCGCGCGGTCAGGACGATGCGCGAGTCGTCGAGACCCACGTCCTCGGGCTTCATGATCTCGTAGTTCAGCCGGTCCTTCAGGACTCCGTCCTGGTGGATCCCCGAGGCGTGGGCGAATGCGTTCGCGCCCACGACGGCCTTGTTCGGCTGGACCGGGGTGCCGGTCAGCTCTGCGACGAGCCGCGACGTGCGCGTGATCTGGGTCGTGTCGATGCCGCATTCGAGGCCAAGCCGGGCCTGCCGCACGCGCAGCAGCATCACGATCTCCTCGAGAGACGTGTTGCCGGCTCGTTCGCCGATGCCGTTGATGGTGCATTCGACTCGTCGCGCCCCCGCCGCGATCGCGGAAAGCGAGTTGGCGGTGGCGAGGCCGAGATCGTTGTGACAGTGCACCGAGAAGAGGGCCTTGTCGCTGCCCCGAGCGTCGGTGATCACATGCCGCACCATCTCGCCGAACTCCAGCGGCAGGCAGTATCCGGTGGTGTCGGGGAGGTTGATCACATTGGCGCCGGCAGCGATCATCGTCTCGACTGTCTCGACCAGGTAGTCGATGTCGGCGCGGCCCGCGTCCTCGGGCGAGTACTGGACGTTGTCGCAGAGCGAGCGCGCGTAAGCAACCATCTCCGCCCCGCGCTTCAGCACCTGCTCGCGCGTCATGCCCAGCTTCCGGTCGATGTGGATGTCGGAGACCGACAGCACGATGTGGATCTGCGGGGATTCGGCGTCTTTGATCGCCCCCCAGACGGCGTCGATGTCCTCGCGCACCGCACGAGCCAGCGCGGTCACCGTGGCGCCGCGGATCTCCCGGGCGATCTGGCGGCAGGCCTGGAAGTCGCCGGGAGACGAGATCGGGAAGCCGGCTTCGATCACGTCGACGCCGAGCTTCTCCAGCTGGCGCGCGATCCTCAGCTTGGAGTTGGCGTCGAGGTGGAACCCCGGGGACTGCTCGCCATCGCGCAGCGTCGTGTCAAAGATGTATACGCGGTCTACGTCGGATTCCTTGGTCATTTTTCCACGGGCTCCAGCCAGCTCATCATCGAGCGCAG
>DASWGF010000245.1:0-1774 GCA_036393875.1 Candidatus Dormiibacterota bacterium | reverse complement strand
GCAATAGACGAGCGGAACCTTGAAGCCCTTGATGTCCATCCCGATGATCTGCTGGGCGGCGGCGCGAGCCTCGTCGGGTGAGCTCGCGAGCTTGATGCCCCCGGCCTTGCCGCGGCCGCCGACCGGGACCTGCGCCTTGACTGCCACAGGGCCAAGCTCGGCGCAAGCGGCCGCGGCTTCCTCCGGCGTGCGCGCGACCCGGCCGGGCGGGATCGCGATCCCAAGAGAGGAGAGGACCTCTTTGGCTTGATACTCGAGGAGCTTCATGCGGCGGGGTCAATGCTAAGGAGTGGACGACACCCCTGTTGGTAACGAATACCGGCCGGGCGCGTTCAGGGATTTGAGGTCCACATGAGAAGCGCGATCGCCGTCTTTCCCCTGGCACTCCTCATGGTCGGTTGTGGCGCAGTGGCGTCGGTGTCGCCACCGCCGTCGCCAGCCGCCCGGACGCCGTCAGCGGCGCCGGCCGCGGTTTCGGGAACTCCCGCAGCGTCGGCGATTCCACCGACGGCACCCGCACCTGCATACGGCGTGCTCGTCGATCTCCTGACCGCCCCTTCGATCTACTACGCGAACGTAGTCGGGGTTGATGGCCGGGTGTGGGCCTCGATAAAGCTCGACAAGCGCACGCCGATTTCCAACCAGGCTGGTCACGCCATCGAGCTCCCTTACGTGAGCGCGAGCTCGACCGCGCTCTACATGCTGGCCGGCGACTGGACCGTTTGGTCCCTGCGGCTCCCGGATGGAAAGCAGGCGATCGCGACGCACCTCCAGGTCGGAGCCAACATGGAAGCCGCTTTCGCGGTCAGTCCGGACGACAGCAAGATCGCCGTTTCGGTGCTGGACTTCAACCGGAGCCCCGTACACGTCCTTCTCTACACCGACAACCTCGGCGGCGGGAACCAGCACGTCATCTTCGAGTCCGACTCGGACTACGTGTGGCCGGTGGCCTGGCACTCCGGTCTGCTCGTGCTGGCGCATGCCTATGGCCCGTACGAGGACGACATTGTCAAGGCCGCGCCCGGTCGCGACAATCCGTACTCGGCGGTCAGTTATCACATCGTCGACCCTCTCACCGCAGACCGCATCTACATCCTGGGCGGGTGCACCGTCAGCGGCCCTCTGGGCCCGGCCGGAAGCGGATGCATCCAGGGCGGGACGATCGACTGGCAGGGCAACGTGTCCCCGCCGTGGAGCACGCGCGACTGGGGCTCGGCCAGCTCAGCGGCGGCGTTGTCGCCCGACGGCCGTTGGGTCGCCGCGACCTCGCCGGACGCCCTGGACAGGATCCTAATCTGGACGCTCGACGGAAGGGTCCTCACCTGGGTCGACGGCGCTGGAACCCGTGACTGGGTCGGGTGGATCGACGACCAACACATCCTCACTGGCAGCTATCTGAACGCCGGCTTTCAATCGAAGGTGTACAACGGGGTCAAGGACGAGGTCGAACACCCGGTCAGCGTCCGCGGCTTCTACGCCACCAGGCTTCCCACCGACATCGTCTGACCTGTTCTGGGACGCCTGGAGCCATATGACGAAAGACTGGGAAAAGAGAGTTGGGGTTGCGCTGGGTGGCTTGAAGCACGCTTAAGTTTCTGTGCTTTTCGTGTTAACGTATTGACTACCAAACAAATGTTTGGTACTCTTACATCATGGTAGGGGTAGGGGTCACATCCCTCTCGAAACTGGAAGCGGCGATCCGCGATTTCCATCGCGACCACGAGCCAAGCGACGACGACCCCAAGCGCTTGCGCGCCGTCATCGACGCTTTGGA
>DASWGF010000244.1:0-2430 GCA_036393875.1 Candidatus Dormiibacterota bacterium | reverse complement strand
GCGCCGCTGTACGCGGGCGCGATTCTCACTGCCGTGTGCTGCTTGGAGGTCGTCGCGCCGCCGATGAGCAGTGGGATCGTGAACTGCCTCCGCGTCATCTCTTTGGCGACCGTGACCATCTCGTCGAGCGACGGAGTGATCAGGCCCGACAGGCCGACCGCGTCGGCGCCCAGCTCGATGGCTGTGTCCAGGATCTTCTCCGCGGGCACCATGACGCCGAGGTCGTGGACCTCGTAGTTATTGCAACCCAGGACGACTCCGACGATGTTCTTGCCGATGTCGTGGACGTCGCCCTTGACGGTCGCGAGCACGAGCCTGCCTCGAACCTGCTGGCTGCCGGACGCCTCCTTCTCCGCCTCCATGAACGGCTGAAGGTAGGCGACCGCGCGCTTCATCGCCCGCGCGCTCTTCACCACCTGCGGCAGGAACATCTTGCCGGCCCCAAACAGGTCGCCCACGACCTTCATGCCGTCCATCAGCGGCCCTTCGATGACCATGAGCGGCTTGGCGTATTTCTGACGCGCCTCTTCCGTGTCGGCCTCGATGAACTCGACCTCGCCGTGCAGCACGGCATACGCGAGCCGTTCCTCGACCGGACTCTCTCTCCAGGTGAGATCCTTCTCCCGTTTCGTGCCGCCTCCGGACACGTTCTTGGCGAACTCCACGAGGCGCTCCGTCGCATCCGGCCGGCGGTCGAAAATGACGTCCTCGACCAGCTCGAGCAGGTCCTTCGGAATGTCCTCGTAAACGACCAGCTGGCCGGCGTTGACGATGCCCATGTCGAGGCCCGCCTGGATCGCGTGATAGAGAAACGCGGAGTGCATGGCCTCGCGCACCCGGTCGTTGCCACGGAAGGAGAACGACAGGTTGGAGACGCCGCCCGAGATGCGCACACCCGGGTATCTCTTCTTGATCTCGGTAGTGGCCTGGATGAACGCCTTCGCGTAGCCGGCGTGCTCCTCGATGCCCGTCGCGATGGCGAGGATGTTGGGGTCGAAGATGATGTCCTCCGGTTGGTAGCCGGCCTTTTCGGTGAGCAGCTTGTACGCCCGCCCGCAGATGGCGACCTTGCGCTCGAGCGTGTCGGCCTGGCCCTTTTCGTCGAAGGCCATCACGACCACGGCCGCCCCGTATTCGTGAACCAGCCTGGCTTTTTCGAGGAAGGACTCCTCGCCCTCCTTGAGGCTGATCGAGTTGCACACTCCCTTTCCCTGCAGACACTTCAGCCCCGCCTCCAGGACCGTCCACTTCGAGCTGTCGACCATGATCGGGATGCGCGCGATCTCCGGCTCGGTCGCGATCAGGTTGAGGAAGCGGATCATCGCGGCCTCGGAATCGAGGAGGTCGGCGTCCATGTTCACGTCGAGCAGGTTCGCGCCTCCGCGCACCTGGTCCAGCGCCACCTGCACGGCGCCGGTGAAGTCGCCCGACTCGATCAAGCGGCGGAACCTGATCGAGCCAGTGACGTTGGTCCGCTCGCCGATGACGACAAACCTGGTGTCGGGTCCGATCTCGAATGGCTCGAGGCCGCTGAACTTCGCCCGTCCGACGCGCTTGGGGACCTGGCGGGGCGGGATTCCGGCCACCGCCTTACGGATCTGGCGGATGTGGTCAGGCGTGGTGCCGCAGCAGCCGCCGGCGGCGTTGAGGAAACCGCTGGTGGCGAACTCACGCAGCAGCCGGCTCGTGATCGGCGGGTCCTCGTCGAAACCGCCGAACGAGTTGGGCAGGCCCGCGTTCGGGTAGCACGTGACGTAGACCGGCGCTACGCGCGAGAGCGCCTCTATGTACGGGCGCATCTCGGTGGCGCCCAGGGAGCAGTTGATGCCGGCGGCAAAGGGGTCGGCATGCTCGATCGAGTTCCACCAGGCTTCGACGGTCTGGCCGGAGAGGTTGCGCCCGCTCCGGTCGACGATCGTGACCGAGATGAAGAGGGGCAGCTCCGGCGCCACCTCTTTGACGGCCGCGATCGCTGCCTTGGCGTTGAGCGTGTCGAAGATCGTCTCGATCAGGAGAAAGTCGACGCCCCCGTCGCGCAGCCCGCGCACGGCCACGGCATAGCCGTCACGAAGCTGGTCGAACGTGATGGCTCGATAGGAAGGGTCGTCGACGTTTGGGGAGAGCGAGAGCGTGACGTTGGTGGGGCCAAGCGAGCCGGCCACGAACCGGTTCTCGTAGGCATCGACTGCGGACCGCGCCAGCCGCGCGCCCGCAACATTGATCTCGTACGTGAGGTCCTCGAGCCCGTAGTCCGCCTGCGAGACCGGGGTCGCGGTGAACGTGTTCGTCGTGATCAGGTCGGCGCCTGCTTCCAGGTACTCGCGATGGATGCGGCTGACCACATCCGGTCGCGACAGGTTGAGGATGTCGACGTTGTTCTTGAGCAGCTTTGGGTGGTCTCGGAACCGCTCGCCCCGCCAGTCCTCTTCG
>DASWGF010000243.1:0-16233 GCA_036393875.1 Candidatus Dormiibacterota bacterium | reverse complement strand
GGACTTTGACGCAGGACTCCATCAGCGGCAAATCTGACTTGGAGCCGAGGATGATGCCGACGACTGGCTGCACTACACCGCCTCCTCAGCTATGTCAGTACGAAAGAAAGCCCCCTGGAATCGTACCTGCCGCGCCCCGGCAAGCGCCTTATCGCGAGCCTCCACCACGGTGTCGCCGAGCGCGACCGCGGTCACGACTCGGCCCCCGTCCGTGACCAGGCCACGGCCCGGCTCGAAGCGCGTCCCCGCATGGAAGACCTGGACGCCCCTGGGCATCTCGGCCAGCCCGCGGATCGGGAAGCCGGTCTTCATCAGAGCATCCTCGGGATAGTTTGCGGACGCCACCACCACCCCCACCGCCGGCCGCGGGTCCCATTTCGGGTCGGGCATGGTCGCCAGCGTGCCTTTCGCCGCCGCCAGCGCAAGAGCGACGAAGTCCGAGTCCAGGCGGGGCAGCACGACCTGCGCTTCCGGGTCGCCGAACCGGGCGTTGAACTCCAGCGTGCGGATGCCCGACGGCGTGAGCATCAGCCCGGCGTAGAGGACGCCTCGAAACTCGTCGCCCGAATCCGCCAGCTCCCGGATCGCAGGCCGGAGCACGGTGCCCATGATGTCGTCCAGCACTGCAGCATCCACGCCGACTGGCGGCGAGTACGCACCCATGCCTCCGGTATTGGGTCCCCGGTCGCCGTTGTGAGCACGCTTGAAGTCACGCGCAGGCGCGAGGGCGATGACGTCGGTCCCGTCCGTGATTGCCAGCACGGAGAGCTCGGGTCCCTGCAGCTTTTCCTCGACCACGATGGTGGCGCCACTGCGCCCGAAACGGCTCTGGACCAGCATCGCGTCAATCGCTGCGTTCGCCTCGTCGACGCTTGCGCAGACGATCACGCCCTTCCCTCGGGCGAGCCCATCCGCCTTGACCGCGACCTTGCCTTCGTGCTCGCGGGCCCAGGCGCGAGCCGCCGCCGGTTCGGTGAAGACGGCGTACTCGGCCGTGGGAATGCCGGCCCGGGCCATGAGCTGTTTGGCGAAGGACTTGCTCGACTCGATGCGGCCCGCGCCGCGATTGGGGCCGAACACGTTGAATCCAGATTTGCGCAGCGCGTCGCCCATCCCCGCGTCCACGGCCACCTCCGGGCCCAGGACGACGAGGCCGATCCGCTCGCGCTTGGCGAACTCGACCATCCGCACCACGTCCGCCGCGCCGATGGGGATGTTTCGGGCCATGCCGCCAGTGCCGCCATTGCCCGGTGCGCAATAGACGCGCTCGACCAGCTCCGACTGCACACACTTCCAGACCAGTGCGTGCTCGCGGGCGCCAGACCCAATGACAAGAACTTTCATGAGTGGCGGTTATTGGATCACGATCGCGCCGGTAGTCAGGCGCCGACTACTCCCACTCGATGGTGCCGGGCGGTTTGCTCGTGATGTCGAACACGACCCGGTTGACGCCTTTGACCTCGTTCACGATCCGGTTGCTGATCCGCGCCAGCACCTCGTACGGCACCCGGGCCCAATCCGCGGTCATCGCATCTTCGCTGCTGACGACCCGTACAGCGACGACGTTGGCGTAGGTGCGATAGTCGCCCATCACGCCCACGGTCTGGAGCGGCGTCAGAACTGCAAAGGATTGCCAGACCTGACGGTAGAGGCCGAAATGCTTGATCTCGTCCACCACGACCCAATCGGCGTTGCGCAGGATTTCCAGGCGCTCGGCGGTGACCTCTCCAAGGCAGCGGATCGCCAGGCCCGGCCCGGGGAACGGCTGGCGGTACACCATCTCCTCCGGCATGCCGAGCTCGATGCCGACCGCGCGCACCTCGTCCTTGAACAGATAGCGGAGGGGCTCGATGAGCTGGAATCGCAAGCCGGGCGGCAGCCCGCCGACGTTGTGGTGGGTCTTGATCTTCACGGCAGTCGACGACACATCGGGGGCGGTGGACTCGATCACGTCGGGATAAAGCGTCCCCTGCGCGAGGAAGTCGATGTGCCCGAGGCTCTTGGCCTCGGCTTCGAAAACCGTGATGAACTCCCGGCCGACGATCCGTCGCTTTTCTTCGGGGTCGATGATTCCGCGCAGCGCGTCGAGGAATCGCGCTGTGGCGTCGACGTACTTGATGTCCATATCGAGGTTGCCGTGCATCGCGGCCAGCACCCGCTCGGACTCCTCTTTGCGCAGGAGGCCGTTGTTGACGAACACGCACGTCAGCTGGTCGCCGACGGCGCGGTGGATGAGGGTGGCGGCGACGGCCGAGTCCACGCCACCTGAGAGCGCACAGATCACGCGACCATCCCCGACCTGGGCACGGATGCTTTCGATCGCCTCGGCAATGAATGAGCCGGCCGTCCACGAAGGGTCGCAACCGCAGACGCGATAAAGGAAGTTGCGCAGCACCTCACGTCCGCTCGGGGTGTGCACGACCTCAGGATGGAACTGGATCCCATAGATCCCGTGGCCGTCGGTGAATGCGGCCACCGGCGAGTTGCCGCTCGAGGCGAGGGCGTGGAAGCCCGGCGGCATCTCGGTCACCGCGTCGCCATGGCTCATCCAGACGGGGAGCTCGACGTTGAGCCCTTCGAACAAGGCGGCCGGCTCCCTGACGGCGAGCAGCGCGGGCCCGTACTCATGGGCGCGCCCGGGATCGACCTTGCCGCCGAGATGGTGGGCGATGAGCTGCATTCCGTAGCAGATGCCGAGCACGGGAATGCCGGCCCGGAGCGCTTCCGGGTCGACCTGCGGGGCATCTTTCTCGTAGACGCTCGCCGGGCCTCCGCTGAGGATCAATCCAGCCGGCTGGCGCTCCTTCAGCTCGGACCACGGAGTCGTCCCGGGCACGAGCTCGCAGTAGACCTTGGCCTCGCGCACGCGGCGGGCGATCAGCTGGCTGAACTGCGACCCGAAATCCAGGACGAGGACGGTTTGCTGGCGCACCGCGGGCGTGGTCTCCTTCCGAGGCCGGGCAGCCGCGGCGGTCCGGCTCAGCTCAGCCCTTCCCCATGCCCACGTGTTGCGACTGCTGGAGAGACTTGCCCTCGGACGTGATCGACGGAGCGATGACCATCTCCACGTGCTGGAACTCGGGGATGTCGTGCGCGCCGCAGACGCCGAGCGCAGACCGAAGGGCGCCCGCGAAATTCTGGCTGCCGTCGTCGACGCGGGCCGGGCCGAGCAAGATCTCTTTCAGCGTGGCCTTCGTGCCCACGTGGATTCGTGTGCCGCGAGGGAGGTTGGGATCGGGCGTCGCCATGCCCCAGTTGTAGCCCTTGGACGCCGACTCCTCGGCGCCGGCGAACGGCGTCCCGATCATGACGGCGTCTGCGCCCGACGCGAACGCCTTGCAGACGTCAGCACCGATGCGCATGCCACCGTCCGTGATGACGGCGACCCGCATGCCACCCCTGCGCATGTGCTCATCGCGCGCAGCCGCGACGTCGGCGGTGGCGGTGACCTGTGGGACACCCACGCCCAGGACGCCGCGCGTGGTGCATGCGGCACCCGGGCCGACCCCGACGAGGATGCCCGCGATGCCCGTTTCCATGAGCTCCAGCGCGGTCTCGTAGTGAACGCAGTTGCCGACGATCACCGGGATTTCGCAATTGCGCACGAGCTCTTCGAACGCAAGTTGGTGATAGGACCTTGACGAATGGCGCGCCGTGAGCACGGTGCCCTGGACGACCAGCACATCCGCACCGGCCGCCTGCACGAGCTGGGCGCGCTCCTCCGCTCGAGCAGGCACGGTGGAAACCGCGCACGGCACCCCTGCGGCCTTGATCGTTTTGATCCGTTCGGTGATGAGGTGAGGCTTGACCGGCTCGCGGTAGACCTCTTTGAGAACTGCATTGATGGTCGCCTTGTCGGCGGCGGCGATCCGCTCGATGATCGGCTTCGAATCTGCGTAGCGCGTGTGGACGCCATCGAGGTTCAGCACCGCGACTCCGCCGAGCTTGCCCATCGCGATCGCGAAGTCGACGTCGACGACCCCATCCATCGCCGCACCCCAGACGGGGATGGCCAGCCGGAAGTGTTCGCCCATCGCAAACGAAATGTCGACCTCGTCTGGATTGAGCGTGACGCCACCGGGTACGAGTGCGACCTCGTCGAAACCGTACGCGCGCCGCGCGCGCCGCCCGATCCCGATCTCGAGGCCAGACTGCTCCCCGGTCAACGCCTCACGGGTTGCGAGCCGGCTCTGATTCAGGGTGTGCTTACTCCAATGGCGGTGGGCTGCGCTGAATTATAAGAGATAGCGTGAGCGCGCCGGGTGGGGAGACTCGAGCAACCCATATCGCCTCCCCATTCATGGGGAGGTCGGGCTCTGCTTGCAGAGCCCGGGTGGGGAGACTCGAGTAACCCATATGCTTTCAGAGATGTATCGCACCCTCGAGTATTTGCGAGGCATCTCTGGCGACGACGTGCGCCGCCTGCGCGCGACCGGGATCCGGCACACGAACCAGCTCCTGCACCGCACGTCGCTCGAAATCGATCGCGCGCGATTGTCCAAGCGCACGGGGATCACGACCGAGCGGCTGCTCGGGTTCGCTCACCAGTGCACGCTGATGGAGGTGTCGGGCATGGAGCGCCACCTCCAGACCATCCGCCGATTCGGCGTCGAGACCATGAAAGACCTGCGCGCCCAGGACGCGGACGACCTCCACAAGAAGCTGGCCGACGCCGTCGGGCTCGCGGGCGCGCCGCGCCGCTCAGACGTGCAGTACTGGATCAGCCAGGCGACCGCGCTGGACATCATCGAAGAGCCCGAGCCGACGCCGCCGCTCCCTGTGGTGAACTAGCGGCCGTTAGACAAAGACACCTCGGCGCAGCTTCAAGTTGTCGTAGATGCCTTTCTGAATCGTGTTACGCACCTCGTCCGAGATCGTCATGACCAGGTGGTTGTCGTCGGCGGCTGAAGGCGGGTGGGTCTCCGTGTGCACCGGCGGGTGAAACTGGATCCGCCATTTGCTGGGCAGCGGGATCATGCCCAGCGGCCCGAGCCACGGCCACATCGGCGTGATGGGGAAGTAAGGCAGCCCGAACAACCTCGCCATCGGCGCGAAGTCCGCGATCATCGGATAGATCTCCTCAGATCCAACCACGGAGACTGGGATGATCGGCGATCTCGCGCGGATCGCGGTGGAGACGAAGCCTCCACGGCCAAACCGCCGTAAGCGATAGCGGTCCTTGAAAGGCTTGCCGGTCCCCTTCACGCCTTCGGGAAACACCAGGACGAGCTCATCCCGCTCCAGCAAACGGCGCGTGTCATCGGGGTGTCCCACGGTCTGGCCGGTGCGCCGCAGAAACCAGCTGAGCATCGGCATGCCCATGAAGAGGCTCGCGACCAGGGCACGCACATGCCGCGGGTGGGGGTGTTCGGCGAACATCGCCGTCTTGATCATCGTGCCATCCCACGGCAGGACGCCGGCGTGGTTGGCGACCAGAAGCGCGCGCCCAGTGGCCGGAACGTTCTCGATCCCGGTGGCCTCCACCCGCCAGAAATCGCGATACAGAACTTTGAACACCGACAGGAACGACTCCGTCCACTCCGCGTCGAAGCCAAAGTCGTCGACCGCGTAATTGGGACCGCGCCGAGCCAGCTCGCCCTGCCGGTACAGAAACTGGATGACCGCCATGACGCGATTCATGTCGATGACCTCGCGGCCGGTCATCTCGCGCAGGCGCGTGGACAACCCGTTGATGCCCTGAATCGCGTACATGGGCGCCTGGCGCTGGAGTCGGCGGATGGGTTTGGGCACTCGCAGGAGAGAGGCGCGCGGCGGCGCGACCACTTTGGCCTTGCGGCTGCGGCGGCGCAGCTCTTTGCTCGCGAGCGCAGTTGTCCGTTGGGCCGTCAACGCCGTAGGGCCAGGGCAGCATGCGCGTGCCCGTTTCGTTCCCGCCGCCGGCGGCGCTGAAGGTAGACCTGGAGCTCGTACTCCTGCGGCGGTGAGGGGGCCTCGATCACCTCGACGTCCTTGCCCCGGGCCAGGCTGTCGATCACCGCCCGCGTGTTGTACGCCGGCTTCCAGCCAAACGCCGCGGCCAGGCTGGAGCAGTCCGCGACCGACCCGAATGCGAGCACATCGGTGAGGTGCTCCGAGAGGTCGACGCCCGCGGCACGGAGGGCGAGGCGTCCGAGCCACCGGCCATAAGGCGGCAGGATGGGCACGGCCCTCCCGCCCATGATCGCGATCGCCTGGCTCAGGAGCACGATGCCGTCGGCGGCAACGTTGAACACCCCTTCATGGGCCCCCATCGTGGCGCGCACAAATGCCTCGGCCGCATCGTCGTCATGCAAAAACTGCAGGCGTGGATCGAATCCCGCAAACGTGGGGACGATGGGAAGGGACAGGTAGCTGCCGAGCTTGGTGCCTTCGCCGACCCGATAGCCGAGGCGCAGCATGCAGACGCTGCAGCCTGAGGTGCGGAGCGAGAACTCTTGCGCCAGCTGCTCCATCTCGAGCAGGTCGCGCTTGAGACCGTACGCGGGCCGATCGGAGCCCGCCACCTGCTCGGTGAGCAATGATGGATCTCCCGGGGCTGCGCCATAAACAGCCTGGCTCGACTTCACCACAAGTCTCCTGACCGGGCTCGATGGTCCCGCGCAGCCTGCGAGCACGTTCATCGTCCCGATGACGTTGGTCTCGTGAGCCAACCTGTCCTCCGCGGCCGAGTCCACGGTGACAGCCATATGGACGACGGTGTCGATGCGGAGCTGACGCACCAGCTTGCCGATCACGGACTGGCGCGTGTCCGCGTGGACGAAGTCCATCTCCTCGATCGCGCTCACGGGGTCGGCCACGTCGCAGCCGAACAGCGAGGGCACCTGGGCGGCGAGACGCCGCGCCACTTCCGCTCCGAGGGGATTGGAAACTCCGGTGATCAGGACGCGCTGAGGAAACGCCGGAGTAATCGCTGGGGTCACCCCCAGATTATGGATAGATCCCGCGCACCATCGTTGCGTTGGCCACCCTCTGCACGGCAATCGCATACGCGGCCAGCCGCATGTCGATGCGCTTGTTCACAGAGGTATGGAGGATCTCGTAGAAGGCTCGGGTGATGATGTGGTGCAGCTTGGTGTTGATCTCCTCCTCCTCCCAGAAGAAGGCCTGGAGGTCCTGCACCCACTCGAAGTAGGACACGATCACTCCGCCGGCGTTGGCGATGATGTCGGGAATCAAGAAGATGCCGCGGTCGTGGAGGATGGGGTCGGCCTCCGGTGCCACCGCCGCGTTGGCGCCCTCGGTGATGAGCCGGGCGTGGATGCGGCCGGCGTTCTGACCTGTGATTACGTCCTGCACCGCCGCCGGCACGAGCACGGTGACCGGCAGCTCGAGCAGCTCCGCATTCGTGACGCCGTCAGCCTTCTTGAACCCGGTGACACCGCCGCGGACCTGGCGATGCTCGTCGAGGGCGTTGAGGTCCAGGCCGTTGGGGTTGTAGACGCCGCCCTTCGAGTCGCTGACGGCCACGACTTTGAGCCCTGCCTCGGCGAGCAGGCGGGCTGCCGACCTGCCCACCTGGCCGTAGCCCTGGATCGCGACGGTCGGCGCCTCGTCCTCCACGTGGAGGTACTTGATGGCTTCGAGCGTCAGGTACGTGGCGCCGCGCCCAGGGGCGTCGACGCGGCCCTCCGACCCACCGATGTCGACTGGTTTGCCGGTGACCGCCGCCGGCACCGAGTGGCCAGAGTGCATCGAAACGGTGTCCATGATCCACGCCATCACCTGTGGGTTCGTGCCCATGTCCGGCGCCGGGACGTCTTTCTCGGGGCCGATGAGGATCGCGATCTCGGTGGCGTAGCGGCGGGTGAGGTGCTCCAGCTCGCTCAGCGAAAGCTTGGCCGGGTCGACGGCGACCGCCCCCTTCGAACCGCCGTACGGCAGCCCCACCGCCGAGCACTTCCAGGTCATGAGCATCGCGAGCGCTTTGACCAGGTCGAGGTCGGTGTCAGGGTGATAGCGGATCCCGCCCTTGGCCGGCCCGCGGCTGATGTTGTGCTGCACGCGCCAGCCCGTAAACACGTGCACCGAGCCGTTGTCCATGTGGACCGGGAAGTGCACGGTGAGCTCTCGCTTGACCTCACGGAGACCCGCGCGTACGTCGTCTGAGAGGCCGATCACGTCAGCCGCCGCATCAAAGCGACGCTGGGCGCTCTTGAAGGCGGAAGCGCGAGTTTCGACCGCCATTTGCGGATTCCGATCCTACACCTCGCGACCTCCCGCGCCTTGCCTTGTCAACGAGAATTGCGTCATGACGCGCGACCGGGTCCTGGGCATCCTGGCTGTGGCCGTGGTCGCCATGGCGACAGGGTTCCTGGTGGCCGGCCAGGTCAAATCCCAGCTGTTGACCCCGTCCAACCAGGTCGCTCGCTACCAGGCGCTCGTGCACAGCGTCCAGGACCTCGAGAAAACCAACGAATCGAGGCGCGCCCAGATCGCCATCCTGCGCGCGGAGATCAACGCCCTCGAGGGCGTCGCGGCCCAGCAATCGGCCACCACGCAAGCGCTGCAAAACCAGGTCGCCGACCTCCGCGCTCATGCCGGGCTGACGGCCGTCCACGGGCCCGGGGTCGAAGTCGATCTCGGCAACGGCACGCCGGCGCCCAACCAGGGCGTACAGATCGGCTACCTGATCAACTACCAGGACGTCCAGGATGTGGTCAATCTTCTCTTCGCCAACGGAGCGGAGGGCGTGTCGGTAAGCGGCCGCAGGATCACGCCACTCAGCGCCTTCTCCGGCTCGGAGGGCGAGGTCATCATCGACCAGGGCCCGCCCTTGAGGGCGCCGATCAAGATCCTCGCCGTCGGTGACCGGGACCGCATGGTCGTAGCTCTGGACGACCAGTCAGCTCTTCCCGACCTTCGGGATCGCGAAGTCCGCTTCCAGATCGTGCTCACCATCAGCGGCAGGCCCGATGTGAAGCTGCCGGCCTACGACTCGAGCCTGCAGATACCCCATGTCAGCACCTCGTAGACGCTCCGCGCCGGCGCGGCGGCGATCGGGACGCGCGATCGAGATCTGGCTCATCGCGCTACTGGTCGCGCTGGTGGCAACCGTGCAGATTCGCAGCCAGGCGGAAGTGGAAAAAAGCTTTGTCGGCACTGACACGACCACACTCGCTTTCTTGCTCGACGACCTGCATCGGGCCAACGACGCGCTGTCGGCAGAGACCGCCGACCTTCAGCAGAGAAAGGCCGTCCTGCAGTCGGGAGGCAGCTCGGCCGCCGATCAGGAGCTCGCCGCCGAAGCCACGCGCCTGCGCGCGATCGAAGGGCTCGTCCCGGTCCA
Source organism: Candidatus Dormiibacterota bacterium (assembly GCA_036393875.1). GTDB lineage: Bacteria > Chloroflexota > Dormibacteria > Dormibacterales > Dormibacteraceae > UBA10449. Next base: position 6,947 of record DASWGF010000243.1, on the reverse strand, counting down.
CGGCCCCGGGATCGTCATGGTCGTCGACGCCGCGGGCCTGCAGGCGCTGGACCTTCAAGACGCGGTCAACAACCTCGCCGCCGCGGGCGCTGAGGCGATCTCCGTCAATGATCATCGGGTGACGATCGGGGTTCTCATCCAGCAGACGCCGAGCGGCGTCACCATCGACGGCGCGCTGGTCCTGCCACCGTGGACCATCTTGGTCATCGGCGACGCCAACCGGCTGGCGGCCACCGCCGAGCTCATGACGCAGCAGATGCGCGGGGACCGGCGTGTGCGGCAGGCGACTTATCGCGTCGAGTCGGACGTCGAGATACGGGCCGTGATCACCCAGCGGCCCTTCGTTTACGCGAACGGCGCGTAGAACCGCGGCCGCCGTTGAGCTTCTTAAGCTCCGCCGTTAATTTGTCGATCCGCTCGTTGACCCGATCGATGTCGCGCCGGCTCGGGATGCGCAGCCTGCGCAGCGCGCGCTCGATAGCCTCGTCGACCATCGCTTCCAGGTCTCCGCGCCGCCGCTCCACCTGGTTGACCAGGTCGCCTGGCACGTTGAGCGTCTTGCGCACGTAATCGAGCAGCGCCTGGCCACGGTCGTGAATCGCGTCCGCGCCCGCGTCCACCAGTCGGGCGGGCCCGCGCTTCTCTGCCGACAGGACGAGTTGCGACAGGGTGACCTGCGTCAGGTCCTGGCCGGTGTCCCGGTCGACGACATGGATCTCGTGGCCGTCGCGCACGAGCTCTGCGATGCCTTCGAGCGTGATGTACCGACTCGTCTGCGTGTCGTACAGCTTGCGATTTGCATACTTCTTGATAAGGTGTCGCTGAGCGGACACCGTCAAGTTCGCACCGTCATTTCAGGCCAATACTAACGCGGTGCGTTAAGGCCACCGCAAGGCATTGCAGGGGAGGTCGGGCATGGCAACGAAGAAGCGTGCGTCATCACGATCGAGGCTTTTGAAGAGGGCGGTCAAAGCCGGCAGGTCCTACCTGCGGCAAGCCGAAAGGAGGCTGCCGCCTGACGTTCGAAAGCAGATCGACCGCAGCATCAAAGATGGACAGAAGACGTTCGAGGGCGCGCTCAAGCAGCTCCGTATACGCCTCGACCGGACCGCCAGCCAGGTCGACCTGGAGAAGGCGTTGAATCGTCTCGACGGATTGAGCAAGCAGGTCCAGGCGATCGCGCGGTCAGCAACGGCGCGCCGTGCTGCCCCGACCCCGAAGCGCCGAGCCGCACGCCGGCCGGCAGCCGGCCGCCGGACCACCAGGGCAACCGCTCCAAAGGCGGCCGCGCCGGCCAAGGCAGCCACGCGCAAGGCTCCTGTGCGCCGCACCGCGCCAAGGCGTCGCGCTGCGAGCAGCCCAACCGTGATGCCGGCGACGGTGGAGTCCCCGTCGATGGCGATCCCCGACCCCTCGCCGAGGGAGCCCGCCGGCTAGCTCAGGGACCCGAAGACCGCCACCCCGCCCAGCAGCACCGCCCTCGGGCGGAGTCGGTCCCAGTCCGATCGTGGCGTGGCCAATGGATCCGCCTCGTAAACCTGGAGGTCGGCCAGCATGCCTGGATCAAGCGTGCCTTTGACATCCTCCTCGAAGGATGCATAAGCGCCCGTGACTGTGTAGGCCCTGAGCGCCGCCAGCTCTGTGATGCCGTTGACCCGGTCCTCCACGGCGGCGCGAATCCCAGGCCAGGGGTTGGGGTCGGTCACAACCGGCAGGTCGGAGCTGAAGGCCACCGGCACGCCGGCGCGAAGAAGTGGACCATGCGCCGCCAGGTGCCAGCGATCGTGGGCCCCGAAGGCCGAGGGAAACTCGCGCGCGAAGCGAGCGGCCATCGGCTGCATGACTGCGACCATCCGCAGCTGGGCGAGCCGGCGCTGCAGGTCGGGGGGACAAATGGTGCAGTGCTCCACGCGGTGCCTCAGCGTGACCGCGCCGGCCGACTCGACCGCATCACACATGGCCGCTATCGCGCCATCGCCGATGGCGTGGGCCGCGACCTGAAGCCCGGCCCGCGAAGCGGCGCCGACAAGCTCGCGCAGCTCAGCCGGTGTGGTTCGCCACACCCCTTTGCCCGAACGCATGGCCACGCGTTCCGCCCCACCGTCGACGAAGACCTTGATCGGCCCCGCCCGCACCACACTGCCGCCGAACCCGGCTCTCAATCCGATTCCCCCAGCGGCTTCGAGCAGCTCCCATGACAGGAACTCGTTGACGCGCATTCGCAACCGCCCTCGCTCGGCGAGCGACTGATATGCGCGGAGGTCGTCGGCGAATCCGCGGTTGACCGCGGCGCCGACCGAGGTGATGCCTCTCGAGAGGAGAAGGCGCTGAGCTTTCAGGATTCCCTCCATGCGACGCGTAAGCGACGACCGCGGCTGCACATCGGCGACCAGCCTCATGGCCGACTCGAGCAGGAGACCGTTCGGGGTCCCGTCGCGGTCGCGTCCCAGGCGGCCGCCCGGCGGGTCTTTCGTGGCCTCGGTGATGCCGGCGGCCGCCAAAGCCGCGGAGTTGGCGACCCGGGCGTGCCCGCCGCGCTCGTCGATGAATGCCGGGCGCCGTCGCGTCGCGCGGTCCAGCTCCAGCCGATGGGGCGCGCGCTTCTCGGCCAGCTCGTCTACGCGGTAGCCCATGCCTTGCTGCCACTCGCCCGGCTTGAGCGTGCGGCCGTGAGTACGCAGACGACTGACGATCTCGGCCACGCTGCGGGCGCCGCCGAGGTCCGCCCCGAAACGCGTCAGTCCGTAATAGACGACGTGCGCGTGCGCGTCATTGAACCCCGGCAGCACGGCGGCGCCCCTGAGGTCGATCACGCGGGTGCGCGGCCCGCGCCAACCCATGACCTCGGCACCGCCGGCTGCCATCACCTTGCCGGCGGCGATCGCGAGGTGGCTGTGCGTCGCGAGGCCATCGCGCCCCAGGGTGCGAATGCGGCCACGAGCCAGTATCAGTCCAGCTTTCACGCGACACTAAAGTAAGGAAGTGGCTGAGTTGAGGCTGTCGGAGGACGGGCTTTACTATTGGGACGGCCGCCAGTGGATCAGCACCCTGTCCCCCGACGGACGCTCACGCTGGAACGGCTATGCGTGGGTGCCTGTGGCGCCGATGGCGCCGATGGCTGCGCCGGTCTATCCCCACTACCAGCAGCCCGCGACGGTACGGGTTCCAACGCCATGGACGAAGCCGATGCAGTACGCCGTGGCGGCCTGGTATGCCCTGTCCGGCCTCTATGCCGTCAGCCTCCCGTTCTGGATGTCGGGCGTGATGACGCAGGCCTTCAACCAGAGCTTTCAGCGGCAGGCGCAGCTCAACCCGAACGTATCACCGCCTCCGCCGGAGTTCGTGAGCAGCATGACCTCGATGATGTCGGGATTCCTGTTGTCGGCCGCAGTCATCGGGGCCGCGATCTGTGCAGTCATCGTGATCGGTGCATTGATGCGGTGGACGTGGATGTTCTGGATCGTCCTGGTTTTTCTCGGACTGGGTACCCTGGGCCTCCCGATCAACCTGTTCAGCGCGGTGGCTGGATCCACTTATCCGGGAAGTCTCTACGGGTTACCTTCGTGGACTTACTGGCTCTCGGTGGCGGTTGGGATTCCCGGTGTGGCGCTCTTCATATGGATGCTCGTGGCCCTGATCCGGTACGGGCCATGGGCGACCACGAAGACCAGTGCGTGGGCCGGACCGTCGCCCGCTCCCGCTAGCTGAGCAGGCTCGCCAGCAGCTTGGGGTCGATGTTGCCGCCGCTCACCACGGCGACGGTCACGGGCCCCGGCGGAAGCTGCTCGAGCGCGGCGTAGGCGAGAGCGCCCGCGCCTTCGGCCACCACCTTCGCCGCGGCGGCCAGCTCGGGGATGGCGGCCCGCAGCCGAGGCTCAGGCACTGTGAGCCAGCGGTCGACGAGCGCTTTCATGAGCGGGAGCATGCGGGCGTCGTAGGGTGCCGTCGTGCCGTCGGCGATGGTGTCGGGCGTGATCGAAACCGGACCATTCGCCTCGAGGGCACGTGTCCACAGCGCATAGCCGTCCGACTGCACGCCGATGACCTCGACCTCGGGCCGAAGGCCCTTGATCGCGGACGCGGTGCCCCCGATCAGGCCGCCGCCGCCTACCGGAACCAGCACTCGCTCAAGGCCGGGGACGTCCTCGACCAGCTCCAGCCCAAGTCCACCATGGCCCGCCATCACGTCCTCGTCGGCAAACGGGTGGATGAAGACCTCGGGTTCTGACTCCCAGCCCCGGTTTGAGAGCCAATCGAGGAGGGCAGGTCGCGGCATGAGCACGGGCGTCCCGCCCCACCGCTTGACGCCTTCGATCTTGGTTGCTGGAGCCGTGTCGTACATCACGACTCGGCAGGAAACTCCAAGCGAATGCGCGGCGTAAGCGCATGCCTGAGCCGCGTTGCCGGCGCTGACGGTGATCAGGCCTCGGCTGCGCTTGTCCTCCGGCAGCGCCGTGGCGGCCGCGAAGAAGCCCCGCACCTTGAAGCTGCCAGTCGGCTGTAGGCATTCGAGCTTCAGGAGCGCGCCATCGACTGGCACCAGCGGCGTCCTTTGTACGTACGGACGCGCGCGGGCGGCGGCGGCCCGAATGCGGTCGAGCCCAATCATCTCGATAATCGTAGGGATGCCCATCTACGAGTACCGCTGCGAGGAGTGTGGCAAGCGCTCGTCAGCCCTGCTGCCGAGCTTCTCGTCTCCCGACCCGGCCTGCCCGCATTGCGGCAAGCCGGCACTCAAGCGACTCGTCTCGACATTCGCCACGGTCCACTCGGGTGATGACGGCGGGGACGATTTCGGCGGCGATGATCTGGGGGGCGGGGGTGACGACTTCGGCGGCGACGATGATGCCGGAGGCGGGTTCGACGGCGGCGACGACGACTATTAGTGACGCGTCCGGGATAGCGCTCGCCAATCCATCGGCCCAGGCGCCCGGGCTGCGCTGATGCCTTCGTCGCCTCCTGCGCGCGCTCGGTCACGCATCTACGCGATGCGCTCCCTCACGTGCTCGTCGGCTCCTTGGCACCGGGCGCCGAGGCCGCGCCTTGTCGAGCTGATTCCCGGACACGCCACTAGGTCGTAGTGCCCAGGACCTCGTTCGCCGCCTTGATCAGCTCGCGGCTGTGCGCCGAGTCACGGGCAAAGATCCGGAACAGCGTCATACGCACCGGAAGGCGCCGGAACAGGTCGAGCACGCGGCTCTGCTGATAGCGATCCTCGAGCGGATCGTAAAGGAGGATGTCGGCGGTCTCCGTGATCGGATTGAAGGCGCGCGACTCCTGCGCGGCGACATCGACCTCGAACTCGATCTTGCTCAGTTTCGCCGGTAGCCTCTCGCGGAGCATGCCCGCGAACTGCTCCCGCGTGACACTCAACGACGCGCCCGTGACGTCCGCCGCATCGGTGTGGCCCTGGTAGACGAGCCTCCACTTGAGCTTGCGAGCCACTACATCGGCCCATGCCTGGCCCAGCTCCCGTCGCCGAGCGTCGCCTTCGCCGAGCGCCCACCGGTTGACCTCCGTGAGCAGCGCCCACTCCGTGAACATCAGATAGTCGTCCAGCCGCTCGAGCGGGTTGCCGCCCAGGATCAGCTCGACGGTCGGGCGGAAGACCTCTCGCAGCTGCAGGTCGATGCGTCGAACGGTGCGGTGGAAGTAGACCTGGTGATAGAGGTAGAGCCGCGCACTCAGGAACATGTAGAGCGCTTCAGCGGCATGGGCGTGGAGGGTCAGGCCACGCTCAGAGATAAAGGAATAGTGAAGGATGCGCTGGACGTCCACCGGTCCGGCGGCGACCCCGCATATATACGAATCGCGAGGGACGTAATCCATGTTGTCGGCCGAGTACGCGCCGACCAGGGCCGGCTTCAGGGCGGCCAGCCATGGTGGGGCGACGAACCCGGCGAGGTCGGGCCCGGCGATGAGGTAGGCGACCCAGCGAGGATCGATGCGCTCTTGCGGCTCGAAATCGCCGTTCGGTGACGCACCGAGTCCGGCGACGAGCTCCGCCAGCGGTCCCGTGATCAGCGCGCGTCCGATGACCTCGTGGTCGATGCCCCACGTGTCCAGGTAGTTCTCGTCGAAGAAGTGGCCGAAAGGGCCGTGCCCGACGTCGTGGAGGAGGCCCGCCATGCGCATCGTCTCCTCAACCAGCGCCGCCGAGGGCGTGCCCGAGCAGCACTCGGCGAGCGAAGGGTATAGATGCCGCGCCCACTCGCCGGCAAGGTGCATCGCGCCCAGTGCATGCTGGAATCGAGAGTGCTCGGCGGTCGCGAACACCCACCATGCGCTCTGCAGCTGATGAATGCGGCGGAGGCGCTGCAACCACGCGGAATCGACCAGATCCTGCTCGGCCGACGTTCCAGGCACCCCGCCCGGCCCACCCTTGGTGATGCGAAGGTATCGGTAGATCGGGTCGCTGGACAGGTTCGTGCGGGAGTACTCCGCGGGCAGCTTGGGCATCACGCGATTATCGGCATGACGAGCTCAGGCCATGCCCGTCCGCCCATCGCGTCGAGGAAGCCGTCGACCGAATTTACTAGCGGCGCCAGCCTGATGCCACGATGCTCGGGCAGGTACGGCCGCAGGTAGTCCGCGCCGCTTCGCCACTTGTTGACGGCTCCACGCCGGTTACGCCGCGAGTAATGAAGGCAGCCCGCCGCGACCTGGATCAGACCTTTGTAAAAACCTGATTCGGGTCCGTTGCGATCGGGCATCCACTCGTGCTCCCAGACCTCATGCGCGTCCCAGTAGCGCCCGCTGTTGAAGAGCTCCACGCCGCGCCTCAAGCCGGGGGTCATGAGTAGGGAGGAAAACGCCGCCCGGCAGCCGATTCGATCAAGCCGCCGGGGCCCAATCGAAGCAGGTCCTTGGCGTCGGCGCGTCCGTAAGCGAAAACGAAAGGTAGCAGGAGGTCGAGCGAGCTCGACCGGCCGAAACCCGCGCACGAG
>DASWGF010000242.1:0-8698 GCA_036393875.1 Candidatus Dormiibacterota bacterium | reverse complement strand
TCCCGTACATGACCGCCCAACAGCTGGCGGTCGGTTCGGTGCCCTGCTTTGCGTTGAGAGTCACCTATGTCGGCGAGCTCGGATGGGAGCTGTACTGCCCATCCGAGTTCGGCCTGCGGTTGTGGGACACCATTTGGGACGCGGGCCGCGGCCACGGGTTGAATGCGGGCGGCTACAAGGCGGTGGACTCACTCCGGCTCGAGAAGGGGTACCGGGTCTGGGGCGCCGACATCGGCCCGGAGAACAATCCCTATGAGGCCGGATTGGGCTTCACCGTGAAGCTCGACAAGGGCGACTTCATCGGACGCGATGCGCTTCTCAAGGCCCGCGAAGCGCAGCCGGAAACGCGCCTCGCTTGCCTCGTCCTGGACGACCCGCGCTCGGTGGCGCTCGGGTCCGAGCCGGTGCGCATCGGGACCGAGGTCACCGGCCGCGTCACCAGCGGCGGCTACGGATACACGGTCGGGCGGTCGATCGCGTACGCGTACGTTCCGGCCGTAGCGCGCGCCGGCACCGCCGTCGAGGTGGAGATATTCGGCACCTGGGTGCCGGGCAGCGTGGCCGAAGAGCCGCTATTCGATCCGAAGGGTGCGCGCGTGCGCGGCTAGTCGCTGGAAATGCTTGGCTGCGTAGCCGTTGAAATCGAAGTCGAGCTCGGAGATGCCGCTCTGCAGCACGCCCCACATCGCCTCGCGAAAATCGGACATGAACTTCATCATCGCCAGCGAGGCGAGGCGCTCTTCGCTCGCGTCGTCGAAGTAGGCGTCGAGCAGAACGTCATCCTCAGCCGCCCCGAACTCGTGGTTGACGGACAGGTTGGCGAGGTCGAAGAAACGGTCGCCCATCCCCGCGTACTCCCAGTCGACGATCCTGATCGCGCCGTCGTCGAGGAAGTTGGCATTCAAGAGATCGTTGTGGCACGGCACAGCCTGCTGCGGCCCACGCACGCGCCGGATGCGCTCCGACATCTCGTGCGCGGCGGCATAGGCGGCTGGGATGTCGACTCCATGCGCTTCGGCTTCGCCGCGGTACTGCTCGACTACCACGTGTGCGTCGAAGCGCCCCTGGATGGGCTCCGCGTCGTGAAGCTTCCGCAGCGCGGCGGCCACCCTCCGAATGGTTACCGGCCGCCGCATCTCTTCGGGCGGGATCGGGCGGCCGTCGATGAATCGGGTCACGAGCCAGCCCTCCTCTTCGAGGAAGCCGGCGACCTCCGGGCCCAGGCCCACCTCAGCCGCGCGGAGGCTGGCCTCGTGCTCCAACCGGCGGTCGATCCCGAGCACGTCGGTCTGGGCGCCGCCCATGCGCAGGACAAAAGTCTCCCCACGCACATCGACCTTGAAGTTGTGGTTGGTGATGCCGCCAGACAGCGGGACGGCGCGCGCCCCACGGTCGGGCCAGAGCCTTTCAACGGCAGCCGCAACGTCCACCGAATTCACCTCCCCGCCACGTGGGGAGGGTAGGGTGGGGCGGTGCAGCAGTCAATCTTCGAGCGTGATTGAATGAGTGAAAAGTTGGGCAACGACGCTGAGGAGCTGAAGGCTCTCCGCGAGCGATACGTGCCGCGCGGGGTCACGACTGCGCATCCCCTCGTGGCCGATCACGCGCAGGGATCCGAGCTCTGGGACACCTCCGGCCGCCGCTACCTCGACTTCGTCGGCGGCATCGGAGTCATGAACGTCGGCCACAACCACCCGAGCGTCATGGCCGCGGTGCGCAAGCAGCTGGACCGCGCCACCCACACCGCCTTCCAGGTCGTGATGTACGAGTCGTACCTCCGCCTGGCCGAGCGCCTGTGCGAGGTGGCGCCGGGCGACGGCTCGAAGAAGGCAATCTTCTTCAGCACCGGGGCGGAAGCCGTGGAGAACGCGGTCAAGATCGCGCGCGCAGCCACCGGGCGCCCCGCGGTCATCAGCTTCGCCGGCGGGTTCCACGGAAGGACGCTGCTCACGCTCAGCCTGACCGGCACGGTCCAGCCCTACAAGCAGAACTTCGGGCCGTACGCCGCGGAGATCTACCAGACGCCGTTTCCTTATGAGTACCGCGGCTGGAGCTCCAAGCAGGCGCTCGCCGCACTCGACGAGCTGCTCGAATCGGCCGTCGCCCCGCAGCGGGTCGCCGCGATCATCATCGAGCCCGTACTCGGCGAGGGCGGCTTTGTGCCGGCGCCTCTCGATTTCCTGCGCGCCCTTCGCGAACTGACCAAGCGGCACGGGATCCTGCTGATCGCGGACGAGATCCAGACCGGTTTCGGGCGCACCGGCAAATTCTTTGCCATCGAGCATTCGGGCGTGACTCCGGACCTGGTCACGGTCGCGAAGAGCCTGGCCGCGGGCTTCCCCCTCTCGGCGGTCGTGGGGCGCGCCGAGGTGATGGATGCGCCGGCGCCGGGCGGGCTGGGCGGCACCTACGCCGGCAACCCGGTCGCCTGCGCCGCCGGACTCGCCGTGATGGACGTGATGCGCGACGAGCGGCTGCCGGAACGCGCAGCGAGGATCGGATCGGTCATCGAAGAGCGCATGCGCACATGGGCCGCCGAGCACGAGCTGGTCGGCGACGTTCGCGTCATGGGCGCGATGGCCGGAGTCGAGCTGGTGCGCGACCGCAAGACGAAGACTCCGGCCGACACCGAAACCGCGCGCGTCCTGACGCTCGCACGCGAGCGGGGACTCCTCCTCCTGCGCTCGGGCATGCACCACAACGTGATCCGAACCCTGATGCCGCTGAACATCCCGGACGAGCAGCTGATGGAAGGGCTTGACATCCTCGGCTCGGCACTGGCCGAGGTCGCCGGCGTTCCCGCAAGGAGTGCAAGGAGTAGTAAGAGATGAGCACGACGTTGAAGCGCCGCGAGATGTACATCGGGGGCAAGTGGGGGCCCGGGTCAGGGCACGACTACCAGCAGATCGTCAACCCCGCCACGGGCAAGGTGATCGCGGAGGTGCCGAAAGGGACCGAAGATGACGTCAACGTCGCGGTGACCGCGGCGCGCAGCGCGTTTGACGACGTCTGGTATGACACCACGCCCCGGGAGCGCAGCGAGCGTTTGCTCAAGCTCGCGGAGGTCGTGACGCTGCATGGCGAGGAGCTCGCACAAATCGAGTCCGAGAACGTAGGCAAGCCGCTGGCCCCGACCATCTCGGAGGAGATCCCGCCGATCGCGGACTGCTTCCGGTTCTTCGCCGGCGCCGCGCGGTTGCTCGAAGGCCGGGCCTCGGGCGAGTACATGAAGGGCTTCACGAGCATCCTCCGGCGCGAGCCGCTCGGGGTCGTGGGCTCGATCGCTCCGTGGAACTACCCGCTGATGATGGCGGCCTGGAAGCTGGGCCCGGCGCTTGCCGCCGGCAACACGGTGGTGTTGAAACCGTCCGAGTGGACGCCGCTGAGCGCGTTGCGCCTGGCCGAGCTCATCGACGACGAGGAGATCTTTCCGCCCGGGGTGGTCAATGTGGTCACCGGCGACGGCGAGCCGGTCGGCGCCGCGCTCGTCCGCCACCCGGGCGTGGCGATGGTCTCGCTCACGGGCGATGTCGCCACCGGCAAGATCGTGGCGCGTGAGGCCGCGTCCACGCTGAAGCGCGTCCACCTCGAGCTCGGCGGCAAGGCGCCGGTCATCGTCTTCGACGACGCCGACCTCAACGCGGTGGTCGAGGGCATCAAGATCGGAGGCTTCTTCAACGCCGGGCAGGACTGCACCTCGGCCACGCGGGTCATCGCCGGGCCGCGGATCCACGACAAGCTGGTCAAGGACCTGGTGCCGGCGGTCGAGTCCATCAAGGTCGGCGACCCGGGCGCATCCGACACCGAGATGGGCCCGCTCGTCTCCGAAGAGCAGCTCGAGCGCGTGTCCGGCTTCGTCGAAAGGGCGCGCAGAGCGGGCGCCGAGATCGCGACCGGCGGCGCGCGCATCAAGCGCCCGGGTTCGTGGTATGAGCCGACCATCGTCCTTCCGCCCGGCCCCGAGGCGGAGATCGTGAAGCGTGAGGTGTTCGGACCCGTGGTCACGATCCAGCGCTACAGCGACGAGGACGAAGCGCTCGAGTGGGCGAACTCGGTCGACTACGGGCTGGCCGCCTCCGTTTGGACGCGCGATGTCGGTCGCGCCCTCCGGATGGCGCGGCGGCTCCAGTTCGGAACCGTGTGGATCAACACCCACATCCCCCTTGTCAACGAGATGCCGCACGGCGGCTACAAGCAGAGCGGCTACGGCAAGGACATGTCGATCTACTCGCTCGAGGAGTACACGCAGGTCAAGCACGTCATGGCGTCACTGGACTAGTGGCCGTCGGATCCAAGGCGAAGACGGAGGCGTCTGAAACAGCGCAGACGCCGAAACCCGCGGCGCTGCGCCTGCGCGGGGTGCGCAAGAGCTACGGCTCCGTGGTCGCGGTGGCCGGGGTCAACCTGACCGTCGAGGAGGGCGAGTTCTTCACCCTGCTCGGGCCCTCGGGCTCGGGCAAGACGACCTTACTCCGGATGATCGCCGGCTTCGAGCGGCCGGACGCCGGCACCGTTGAGCTGGGCGGGCGCGACGTCACCTCGCTGCCCCCCCACCTCCGCGAGACGAACACGGTCTTCCAGGACTACGCGCTCTTTCCTCACATGAGCGTGAGCGACAACATCGGCTATGGGCTGCGCATCAAGGGCGTCCCCACCGCGGAGCGGCGCCGGCGCGTGGAGCGCGCGCTGCAGATGGTGCGCCTGACCGGACTCGACAAGCGCCGGCCCAATCAGCTGTCGGGCGGCCAGCGCCAGCGCGTCGCGCTCGCGCGCGCGGTCATCAACGAGCCCGAGGTCCTTCTTCTCGACGAGCCGCTCGGAGCGCTGGACCTCAAACTGCGCCAGGAGATGCAGCTCGAGCTCAAGCGGATCCAGAAGCAGGTCGGGATCACGTTCGTCTATGTCACGCATGACCAGGAGGAGGCGCTGACGATGAGCGATCGCGTCGCGGTGGTGGCGAATGGCCGGATCGAGCAGGTCGGTCCCCCGGTCGAGCTCTACGAGCGCCCCGCGACCGAGTTCGTGGCCGGGTTCATCGGCATCTCCAACCTCCTGACGCGCGACGGTATCCGGTTCGTGGTCCGGCCCGAGAAGCTCCGCATGCTGCTCGATGACGACAACCCGGAACCGGGCATGACCGTCGAGCCTGGGGTCGTGGAGCAGGTCGTCTATGTGGGCCAGGCAACCCGGTACAACGTCCGCCTGGACGGGGGCGAGCAGCTCGTGGCCGTGCGCCAGAATACGGATGCCGCCGGCGAGGGGCTGCGATACGACGGCCGGCGCATCCGCGTGGCCTGGGCGCCGGAGCATACTTTCGTGCTCGATGAGAAACCCGCGGCGATAGAGAACACCATGGAGAGGTAGGAAGAATGAGATCGACAGAAGGGCCGGCCGTGTGGGTGCGGCTGGGAGCGCTCGCCGCGGCGGCGCTGATCGCGGTCACCGCATGCGGCTCCAACGCGACCACCGGCGGCTCGACCGCGGCGCAGCCGCCGACGTACAACATCAAGCCGCCCACCACCATGCCGACGAAAGGCGAGGGCGCACTCAGCCTGATCGACTGGCCGGGCTACGTCGACCGGACCAACTGGCAGAGCCCGTCGGTCGCCTCCTTCGAGCAGACGACCGGGTGCAAGATCAGCGTCAAAGACGCCAACACCTCCGACGAGATGGTCACCCTCATGAAGGACGGCGGCGGTGGCCAGTACGACATGGTGTCAGCGTCTGGAGACGCCGACCTGCGACTGATCTATGGCGGCGACGTCAAGCCGATGAACACCGACCTCATCCCCGACTTCAAGTCCTTCCAGACGTATTTCAAAGCCCCCCCGTACAACACCATCAGCGGCATCCACTACGGCATCTCGCTCCAGTGGGGACCCAACACGCTGCTTTACAACACGACCAAGTTCCCCACCGCGCCCACGAGCTGGAGCGTCATCTACGACCCGGCCAACACGGGCCTGGTGACCGTGCCGGACAATGCCATCCAGATCGCCGACGCCGCGCTCTACTTGAGCAAGAAGGATCCGAGCCTCCGCATCACGGACCCCTACGAGCTGACCCAGAAGCAGTTCGACGCCACGGTCGCCCTCCTCCACCAGCAGAGGCCGCTCATCAAGAAGTACTGGCCCGACGCGGGCACTGAGATCAGCCTGTTCCAGAACAAGGATGTCTTCGTGGGGGCCGCGTGGCCTTACCAGACCAACACCCTGAAGGCCAACGGTGGGCCGTTCGCAGACACCATTCCCTCCGAAGGGGCGACGGGCTGGGGCGACACGTGGATGCTCGCCACCAAAGCGCCCCACCCGAACTGTGCGTACCTCTGGACCGCATGGGTGAGCACGCCGCAGGTCCAGGCCGAGCAGGCGATCTCCTTCGGCGAAACGCCGGTCAACACGAAGGCCTGCGCCGAGATGGAGAAGCTTTCGGCCGGTTCGTGCGCGCAGTACCACGCGGACGCGCCCGGCACCTATTTCGACACCATCAAGTTCTGGAAGACGCCTATCGCCACCTGCCCGGACGGCAGCCAGAGCTGCATTCCATATGCTCAGTGGCAGGCGGCCTGGACGACGATCACCGCGTAGGGTGTCCCTGACAACTGCCCGGCGGCTCCGCAAGAATCGCGGGGCCGCCCCGCTGCAGGGCCTCCTGTGGCGCCGGCCATGGCTGAGCTCGGCCGTCCTGCTCGTACCGCCCCTCGCCTGGTTCGTGCTGATCTACCTGACTGCGCTCGCCCTCTTGCTTGTGACCGCTTTCTGGACGATCGATACGTTCACGTCGCAGATCGTCCAGGTCTGGAACCTCGACAACTTCCGCATCATCCTCACCGACCCCACGTACCGGCTGATCATCGGCCGCACTGTCGGCCTGGCCGCGCTGGTCACCGTAACCGATGCCATCCTTGCGTTTCCATTCGCGTATTTCATGGCGCGCGTCGCGTCCCGGCGGACGCAGACCATCCTGTTTGCAGCCGTGCTGCTGCCCTTGTGGGCGTCGTACCTGGCGCGCGTCTACTCATGGATCCTCATCCTCAACCACAGCGGCATCCTCAACTGGAGCCTGCAGTCGCTCGGCCTCCCGCCGCCAAACATCGGCTACACGATCGTGGCGATGTGGATCGTCTTCTCGTACATCTGGCTGCCGTTCATGATCATCCCGACCTACGCGGCGCTCGAACGTGTGCCCGAGTCGCTGCTGGAAGCCGCGGCCGACCTCGGCGCCCGGCGCTGGCGAGCGGTGCTCGACGTGGTCCTGCCTCTGGCGCTTCCCGGCGTGGTCGCCGGCTCGATCTTCACCTTCTCGCTCACTCTCGGCGACTACGTCACACCGATACTGGTCGGAGGCGCCGGCTCGACCTTCATCGGCAACGTCGTTTACACGAATGTCGGGATCGCCGGCAACCTACCCTTTGCGGCCGCGCTGGCAATGGTCCCAGTGGCGATCATGGCCGTATATCTGCTCGGAGCCAAGCGCCTGGGTGCGTTCGAGGCTTTGTAGGCAGGGCCAGATGGAAGGACGTTTCACGCGGCTCGCACTGACAATCTGGGCCGCGCTGATTCTGCTTTTCCTGTTCGTGCCCCTCGTGCTCATCTTCCTTTATGCGTTCAATACGTCGAACATCGAAAGCTGGCCGATTCCCGGCCTCACGCTCAAGTGGTTCACCGCAACCTGGAATGACGCCGACGTGCGCACGTCGCTCAAGCTGTCGATCCAGGCAGCGCTCACGGCTACCGCCCTGGCGCTCATCCTCGGGTCATGCGCGGCCTTCGCCATCCAGCGCACGACATTCTTTGGGAAGGACGCGGTGAGCTTTCTCTTCGTGCTCCCGCTCGCCCTTCCGGGGATTATCACCGGCATAGCGCTGAATTCCTTCTTCAGCTTCAACGGCATCTCCCTTTCGATCTGGACGATCGTGATCGGCCACACGACCTTCTGCATCGTGGTCGTCTACAACAACGTGCTCGCACGACTCCGCCGGACCCAGGGCTCGCTGGTCGAGGCCGCCTTGGATCTCGGCGCGAACGGCTTTCAGGTTTTTCGAGACATCACGCTGCCGCTCATATCCACTGCGGTCGTCGCCGGGGCGATGCTTGCGTTCGCCCTCTCGTTCGACGAGGTGATCGTCACCGTCTTCACCGGCGGCGCTCAGAACACGCTGCCGCTGTGGATCTTCGGCCAGATGCGCCTTGGTCAGCGACTCCCGGAGGTCAACGTGGTGGTGTCGTTCGTCGTCCTGGTGACGATTATCCCGGTCGTGATCGCCGCCCGGCTGACCGGCGGCGGGGGATCCCGCCTCCCCAGCTTGAAGGGCGGCGTTAGTGAATGAGGATCCCGCCTCCCCACGCAGTGGGGAGGTACGAGCTCATCTCGCCTCCCCACGCAGTGGGGAGGTCGGCCAGCTCGCGTAGCGAGCTCGCCGGGTGGGGAAGTACGAGCTTGAAGGGCGGCCTTAGTGAATGATCATCGGGAGGACGATCGAGCCCACCCAGAGCGCCAGCCCGACCGCGATCAAGCCGATCTTTTTGTAGCCCCAGCCGATGGCGCCGAGCACGAAGGCGATGAAGGCGAGGATCAACAGGATCGTGCTCAGGGTCAAGCTGGAGACGCCGCGGGTTATAAGCTCCGAAAGGGACCATAGCGCCAGGCCGACACAAACCAGGTCCGTCTTCTTGTAAGACCAGCCGATCGCGGCAAC